>VGFB01000126.1 GCA_016869015.1 Armatimonadota bacterium | reverse complement strand
CTGCGGGCGGTACTCGCGCTGTTGGCCCCCGTGGTACCACTTCACGGTAACCGGAGCATTCAGCAGCTCGCTGTCGGGACGCGGCCCGTGCTGCCAGGTCACGATCTGCCATTCCGGGCACTGCACGGGATCGGGATCCGGCCCCTCGGCAGACACGGTCTCCGGCTGCCGCAGCTTCAGCGCCCACCACGGCAGGTCGATCAGGTGGCTGCCCATGTCGCCCAGCACGCCGTTGCCGAAATCCCAACGCCGGTTCCAGTTCAGATTCCCCGGCAGATAACCCGGGTGATACGGCCGGTCGGGCGCCGGCCCCAGCCACAGATCCCACTCCAGGTAGTCGGGGACCTCGTGCGTGCCCTCCAGCGGCTCCAGCGGCGGGATCGTCCGGCTGCACCACACGTGCGCCTCCCGCACCGGCCCGATGGCGCCGCCCTGGATCAGTTCGACCACCCGCCGGTAGTTGTCGGTCGCGTGGATCTGCGTGCCCATCTGCGTCGCGACCTTGCCCCGGCACTCCCGGTACACTTCCCGCACCCGCCGCGCCTCGTAGACCGAGTGCGCCAGCGGCTTCTCGCAGTACACGTGCAGGCCGCGCTGCATCGCCGCTACCGCGCACGGGGCATGCGTGTGGTCGGCCCCGCTGATGACGACCGCGTCGAGCGCCGGGTCCTCGATCAGCCTCCGCCAGTCGTTCTCGCGCTTGGCCTGCGCCGCCTCAGGGAACTTCTCGATGAACTGCCCGTACGTCCGCTCATCCACGTCGCACAGCGCGTACAGGTTCTCGCCCCGCACCCCCTCGGCGTTCCCGGCGCCGCGCCCCCAGACGCCCACAATCCCGATGTTCAGCTTCTCGTTCGGCGAGGTCGCCTGCGCCCGAGCTCGTCCCGCGGTCAGCGCCCCCACCGTAAGCGCGGCGCTCTTCACGAAGCTCCGTCGATCGACGTGGTCTCCCATCTTCAGTCGCCTCCTCGATTGCGCCACGAAGTGCCGTTGCCGCTCTCCCCCAGCGAGAGGGGGGGAGGGCCGTTCCCGTCGTTCGCCGACCGTCCACAAGGACCCTCGTTGCCCGTGGCGAAGGACACGGCAGTCCCAGCCTCGGTCGGGAGGTCCCGCCATGCGACCTTGCCTCGCCCTGCTCCTCCTCGCAATCGGCGCCGCGCCGCTGCTCGCCCAGGACCCCGAGACCCCTGTCCAGCGCGACGCCCGCATGCAGTGGTGGCGGGAGGCGCGCTTCGGGCTGTTCATTCACTGGGGCCTGTACGCCGTCCCGGCCGGCACGTGGAAGGGGCAACGCATCGGCGGCATCGGCGAGTGGATCATGAACACCGCCAAGATTCCCGTTGCCGAGTACGCCGCCCTCGCAACGGACTTCAACCCGGTCCGCTACGACGCCGATGAGTGGGTCGCCCTCGCCAAGGCCGCCGGCATGAAGTACATCGTGATCACGTCGAAGCACCACGACGGCTTCGCGATGTTCCGCTCCGCGGCCAGCCCTTACAACATCTACGACGCCACGCCCTTCAAGCGCGATCCGCTCGCCGAGCTTGCCGAAGCCTGCCGCAAGCAGGACATGAAACTCGGCTTCTACTACTCCCAGGCTCAGGACTGGCATCACGCCGGCGGTGCGGCCGCCGGAGGACACTGGGACCCGGCCCAGAACGGGGACATGGACGCCTACCTTCGCGACATCGCCGTCCCTCAGGTCCGCGAGATCCTGTCCAACTACGGCCCCCTCGCAATCCTCTGGTGGGACACCCCGGTCGACATGACTCGCGAGCGCGCCGAACCCTTCCTGCCCCTCCTGCAGCTCCAGCCGGGGATCATCACCAACAACCGCCTCGGCGGCGGCTTCCCCGGGGACTCTGAGACCCCCGAGCAGCACATCCCGGCCACCGGCTTCCAGGACCGCGACTGGGAGACGTGCATGACGATGAACGATACCTGGGGCTTCAAGGCCTACGACGAGAACTGGAAACCCACCGAGACCCTCCTGCGAAACCTCGTGGACATCGCGAGCAAGGGCGGCAACTACCTGCTGAACGTCGGCCCGACCGCCGAAGGGCTCATCCCCCAACCCAGCGTCGAGCGCCTGCGCGAAATCGGCCGCTGGATGGGCGTCAACGGGGAGTCGATCTACGCCACCTCCGCCAGCCCCTTCAAGCGTCTCCCCTGGGGCCGCTGCACCCAGAAGCCCGGCAAGCTCTACCTCCACGTCTTCCACTGGCCCGCGGGCGGGAAGCTCATCGTCCCCCTGGCGAACCGGGTGACCCGAGCCTACCTGCTGAGCCAACCGGACGCGCCCCTGCCCGTCGAGTCCTCCGAACGAGGGGCCACCCTTCGCCTCCCGCAGTCCGCTCCCGATCCCATCGACACCGTGGTGGTGGCCGAGATCGAGGGCACGCCCGAACCCCTCGCCGCCGCCGTCTTCCAGGGCGAGGACGGCGTCCTGCGCCTCAACGCCGCTGAAGCGGAGATCGTAGGGGAGACCGCGAGACTCGAGGGGGCCGACGAGCCGAATGTCGGCTACTGGACCGACGTGAACGACCTGGCTCAATGGCAGGTGCGTGTAGACCGCCCGGGGACCTTTGCCGTGGAGATCACCTACGCCTGCGACGCCGGCAGTGGGGATGGCGAGTACGTACTGGTGGTCGGCAACCAGGCCGTCGTCGGCAGGACCGAGGTCACTGGCGGCTGGCAGAGCTACCGCACCGCCAACCTCGGCACGATCCGGCTAGCCGAACCCGGCGTCGTGAGCGTCATGGTCCGCGGCCTCCGCAAACCCGGCCTCGCCCTCCTCAACCTCCGCTCCATCGTCCTCAAGCCCCAGTAGGGACGGAGCGTGCTCCGGCCGCCGTCCCGGACCTTGCCGCCGTGCCGTCCCCTTTCGTGTACTTCGCGGCTCTTCCTGTCCTGCCGTGTCCGTCGCGTCGCCGTCCGGCTCTCACGCCAGCAGCTTCCCTCGCGCCCTCAGATACCACTCCTCCGTCTTGGGGAAGTCATCGAAGTCCCGGAAGGCCGACAGCAGCCTCCCATTCGCTTCGACCCCCACCGTCTGCAGCAGAGCCATGTCCTGCAGCGACTCCGTGAAGACCTGCCCGCGGATCGAGTCGATGGGTCCCTCGGGTCCCGGGTAGACGAGAAACGTATCGCCGAAGGCCCAGCCGGGCCACGCGCCCCCATCGGTTGCCGTGAAGGGGTCGATGAGTCGGCGGGTCTGGCTCTTGTACCAGTAGTTGTAGCCCCAGTGCAGAAAGCCCAGGCGCTGGAACCGGTGGAACAGCCACCCGGCCGCGCGGATCTTGGGCAGCGGCGTATCGAGGAGCCGGTTCAGGTACGCGCCGCGCGGGCCGCAGCAGAAGTATGTCCAGCTCGGCAAGCCCTCGTCGTGATACTGCCGCGTCACCGCGATCGAGGGGATCGGCATGTCGGTCAGCCCTCGACGCCCGTACTCGATCTCACTCAGCGCATCCATCGTGGGCATCCACGGGGCCAGCTCCTTGAGCAGCGCGCGGGCCGCGACGTAGTTCGCCAGGTGCTCCTCCCCGTGCGGCTCATCGGAGACGTGAAAGAACGACCGCTCCATCAGCCTCCGTCGGGCCAGAAACGCCTTCAGCTCCGGCAGCAGCTGCGAGAGAAACCTGCGGTACGTGGCCGACGTCGCCCCGGTCGTCGGCTTCCACAACAGCCGCTCGTCCAGCCCCTGCCCCTCGTAAACCCTCAGCGCGTGCTTCACCCCCCACTGCGTGAAAAAGTGACTCCACTCAAAGCCCCGAATCCCGCACGCCTGCGCCTGCTTCACCCACCGGTCGACATCCGTCCAGTCGAAGCGGTACCCGTCGCCCTCCCGGCTCACGCGCAGCAGCTGCGTGGGGCGCTTGACGCCGTCCAGCGGCGGCGTGAGTAGCGGGGTCAGAATGGTATCGAGGCCGTGGTCCGCGAAGTTCAGGAAGTACCTTCGACAGATCGCCCAGAACGCCCGCGACCACGGCGTCACCCCGTACCAGTCGCACAGCGCGTCCGCGTAGAACCAGTGGGTCGCCGGGAAGTCCCGTCGCGGCTGCCGGGCCACCTCCGACACCTGCACGGTCGCGGTGAGACGCCGCGCCTCGTCGCCCACCCGCAGCGCCACTGTCACCCGATGCGGCCCGGGCTCCGCCCCCCTCGGCACCCGCACCGTGACCCAGTAGGTCTGCACCTCCCGCGGCGCGAGCGTCGTCGGCAGCTCCTCAAACAGCGGGTCCGGCACATACCCGGGCACGTGCCCCACGCCATCCAGCTCCTCCTCCGGCGTGTCTGTGTTGTGATGGGGCAAAGGCACGTACCCCACGCGCCGCAGCTGCGCCTCTAGCCCGTCCATCTCGATCACCTCCGCCGATGCCGGACACGCCCGCGTTCCGTCCGCAACCCGTGCGCACGCTTGAAACGAAACCTGCTCGCCTCGGGCCGCAACCAGCCTCAGCGCCCGGGTGTTGCCCGGTTCACTGCGCGGGAACCACCGCCGCAACGCCGTCGAAAGCCAACTGTCCACGTGCATGAGGATGACCTCTCGCTGTGCCGTTGTCGCGCCGTAGCCGTGCCGCTGCCGTCTCCCTTCCCCGCCCCGATGCCTCTCCCCTCGCTTCGGGAGCGCGGAGACGCCTTCAGACGTTCGTACATCAGAGAGCCACTCGTCGCCCAACAGAAGGACGTTTATGTGGAGACGTCGAAGGCGCCACTGGAGACGCCCGCCATGGATGTGCCGCCCCCTGAGGGGCCTGCTGACGACCAGCACGCGGAAATCCGCCGAGTGATCGGCGAGGTCGCCCATGAGCTCAGCCGGCCCCTGGCGGCCGTGTTGAGCTACGCAGAGCTTGCCCTCCTCGACCCGGACTTGCCGGAGCCGACCCGCGCGCGGCTGGCCAAGGTGCTGGAGCACGCTGAGGAGTGCCGGCAGGTGGTGCTTCACTCGCTGGAGATCGCCACCGCGCCGCGGCGGTCCGACGAGCCGGTCGACTTGAACGCCGTCGTGGAGCGCGCCGCCGCCTCGCTGGCTCTCGTAATGCGGCGCACAGGCGCGCGACTGGACTTCGATTTCGCCCCCGATCTTCCCCGCGTCGCGGGTTCGGCCCGCGAACTCGAGGCCGCTGCGCGCAACCTACTCGAGAACGCGCTCGAGGCCTCAGCGAGGCCTCGGCCCGGTGCATCGCCCCCGCGGGTGCGGGTCGCAACGGAGGCGGCAGCCTCCGGGGTGCGTCTGACGGTGGAGGACAACGGACCGGGCCTCGATCCCGCCGTCGCCGACCGCGTCTTTGAGCCCTTCGTCTCCACGAAGGCCGTCGGGCAGGCCACGGGCTTGGGCCTGGCCATCGTTCGCCGCATCGCCCGCGACCACGGCGGCCGCGTCACCGCCGAGTCGCTCCCCGACGGCGGCGCCCGCTTCACCCTCGAAACACCCGGGGTCGCGTCTTCAAACTTCAATCTTGCCCCCCCATCAGCCGCCCTTGAGGCCGCCCTCCCTCGCGCGCTCCTGATCGATGACGACACAACCATGCGCGAGCTCCTGGCGGCCTACCTGCAGACCTTGGGCTATGAATCGGCACAGGTGGGGGATGGGGAGGAGGGGCTGCGCGAGGCGCTGGCGAGCGATTTCGGGGTCATCATCTGCGACGTGAAGATGCCCAACATGGATGGGCTCGAGTTCCACCGTCGGCTGCGCGCCGCGGCGCCCGACCGAGCCCGCCGCGTGGTCTTCTCCAGCGGCGTGTTGCCCTCCGATCCGGCCGCCGATGAGCTGCGCGCGCTCCCCAACGCCTGGCTGCGCAAGCCCTACCACCTGGCCGCCCTCAAGACCGCCCTCGATGCTACTGGTTGCCCGCCAGGAGCGCCAGCGCCGCCACGCCCAGTGGAATCCCCACCGCCAACCCTACAATGACCCATGCGGCGCGATGGGCGAAGTTCACCGTCCAGCCGATCCCCAGCCGCTTCTCCACCCACAGCGACGGGTCGTCCCGATTGCAGTAGAACATGCCCCACACCCAGCCTGCGGTGGGCGCCGCGCTCTCCAGCATTCCCGGCCCGGCGATCTCACGCATCTCCCGGCGCACTTGCACCCCTCTCGCGATCAGCCACACAATGGAGAGCAGCAGAATCGCCGTCCCGATCCAGACCATCGTCATCCCCGGTGGCGCCACCCCCTCGGCCTGCCGCTCGATCCCGAACACCGACGCCCAGATGATGCCGCTGAACATGACCAGGATGCCGATCCGCAAGGCGTTCATCCCTTGCGCCGAGACGCGCAGGTACCGCTCCCGCGCCTCCCGGTACTCCTCGGCCCGCTGCGCCGGCAGTCGCACGCGCAGCTGCCCCATGCCGACCACCAGCGCGAGCAGCATCCCATGCATGAAGGCGAGCATCACCAGCAGCGACGCGAGGGGCCACGGGCTCTTGGACGTCCAGCCGTCCGCCTGTCCGGCCGCGTTCCAGTGGATGGGGATACGCTCCGGCAGCGCCGGGTACCGCCAGACGGTCAGCCCCAGCAGCACCAGCAGCCCGCCAAGCAGCAACACCTCCACCGACGGGCTGACGAACCGCCACCGGTCGTCCGGTTGTTCCTCCCGAACGCCCTCCGCGGGCAGCTCCGGCCGGGCCTCATGGGGCCTCAGCCCCCGCCAGATCACGATCAGGGGGACCATCGGTCCGAGGAAGGCCACGAGCATGATCGTCAGCACGCCGCCCGGAGTGGCCAGGCCCAGCGCGGGCGCGTTGAGCAGACACGCGGCCCCGCCGGCCACCAGCAGAACCGTGATCAGCCGGTAGGCCATCAGGCGCCCTCGCGCGATCGGCCCCTGGTAGAACTCATCGCTGACCGGAATCCCGAAGAACCCGTCCGGCCCCTTCATCACCGGCAGGTAGTACATCAGCGCCCCGACCAGCAGCATCGTGGCCGCCAACACGATCATCTCAGCCATGCAACTCACCTCTTAGGTCTCCGCCTCTGCAACAATCCTGCCCTCGTGGAATCCGGGGACATGGCCCCGCTCGGTCTCACCGAACGGGGAGCATGCCTGCAGGATTCCAGTCGTCCGCCATCGCCCCTCTCCACCGGGGCACAGGCGACCTCGCCCGTCGCGTGCCGCGTCTCCGGCCCCGTCTCCTTAGCGTTGCCGTCTTGGCGCCCCTTCGTGGTCTCTGCGTCGTCGCGGCACGTGTTGCCGTGCCGGCCCCGACCGCACACCATGCAACAAATGTGGCTGTCAGACTCATGAAGTCCTTTTTCGTCGCAGCTCTTGACAGCCCCCCCCCCAACCGGACTATAGTATGGGGTGCATGGTCCGGTAAACCAAGGAACCGTACATCCTGATGGGTGAGATGGGTATGTGCGATGAAGGGTCGAGAGGCAGCACTTGCTCCGACAGTGTGGCTGGTCGCACTCGTCTTGGCGATGGCGTGGCCGGTTGCCGCTTCCGCTGCGGACCGCGCCGAGTCGCAGGGGCTGCGCGTACTCGGCTCGGAGGAGATGCGAGCGTCGGTCGGCGGCGGGGTGAAGTACGGACACACATGCGGGTGGATTACCCCTCAGCACTGCGCCCTGCTGGCCTGCTCTCCGGTCCCCAACAACAAGTGCGAGCACATCTGCGTCGTCTTCGGATTCCAGATCTGCCGCGAGAGCGCGAGTTCAATGTGCTCGTACTCCTCGTACAAGTGCTGTGTCAAGCGCTACTGCGAGCCCATCGATGCCGACTGCCAGAACGCGAACGACTGCAACGGCCTGTACACTCGCTGCTACACGCCGAGCGACTGCTCCGCGCAGTTCGAGACGAAGTGCGGGGACCCCACCCCAAGCGGCCAATGTGGCCCGTAGGCCCTGACGGGTCCCCCATCGGCCCCACTCGGAGACCGGACCCTCCCCGGTCGGCCGCTGCGGCTGCAACCACGTGTGAGGAGGACCGCCGTGTCGGGACTTCGCTGGGTGGCATCCTGCGGTGTGTTGGCGGCGGCGGGAAGCGGTTGGGCGCCTGGGCAGACGAGTGGCGAGGTCGTTGAGACGGTCCTCCGAGGGCTCGAGGCCCGAGGTCCAGGGGGGGCGATGGTCGGGCGAGTGCTGCTAGGGTACGTCAGCTCTCCTGAGTACGCGGAATGGTACCACGCCCGGGAGAACGTCCCGTTCGACCGTGGGCCCGCGGTGCCGGGCTACGGGGGACGCATCCTGAACGCCTACCTCCTCGACTTCGCCGTCGACCGGCCCAGATGGCGCATCGAGACGCGGGCCCTGCTCGCCTCCGGGCTGGATTGGTTCGCCTTCCAGGGCCCCGACCCTCCCGTGCCCAAAGCGGAGATGAAGCCCGACACGATGTACCGGCTCTCGGTCTGCGACGGGAGCCTCGTCTACCGTTATGACCGGACGGCCCGCACCGGGCAGCGCGTCCCGCT
>VGFB01000125.1 GCA_016869015.1 Armatimonadota bacterium | reverse complement strand
ACTCACGGCGTCTTTCTACGATCCGGCGAGCAAGGCCGAGGTCGTCGACGCCCTCCGCGCGGCCGTAGCCCGGCACGCGCCCGCGGCCGGATCGGAGCGCTTGCGGCGGCTCCTCGGCGACGTGATGCGCGCGATGGTGGCGGTGGCGGTGCGGGACGCGGAGCCGCCGGAGCGGGGAGAGGCTCCGGCTCCGGACGACCATCTGCGCCGTCAAGTCCTCAGCCGCTACCCCTACCCCATCGCCGTGGCCTATGCCGTTTTCCTCGAGCAGCGCTCACCGGCGGCGCAGTATGGGTCACTGCTGATTGCCTTCGAGAGCCTGGTTCACTACCTGGCGATGGTGACAGTGAGCGCGTACTTCGAGGCGCTGGCGAGCGGCGAGGCGCAGGCCGGAGACGAGTGCGGCCGCCGGGTTCTGAGTCGGTTCACCAAGAACCGATGGAGCACGGGTGACCTGTACGGGTTGTTGTGCGACACGGTGAGGTGCGGAGGGAACTGCGGAGGCCTGCTGCCGTACGCTGAGCTGCCGCCGTACCTCTATCAGGGCGCCCGCGCCACTGCCGAGAACCGGATCCTGAGCGGGCTGGTCGAGGCTCGGAACGGGTACATTGGGCATCCATCCGCCAGGACCGAGAAGCTGTACGCTGACGCGCTGCCTGAGGCGGCGGGGCTGGTTGAGGGGCAACTGGCGAGGATGCCGTGGCTTGGCGGCTGGGAACTGATATGCCCGTTGACGGTGGCGGGGGGACAGGTGCGGAGAGCGGATAGGCTGATGGGCCAGACCCGGCTCGAGAGCCGGGACTACGGACTCCCGCTGCAGGCGAGGGATCTCGACTACGCGACCACCCGGGTGCATCCGGAGAGGACGCTGCTGCTGGTCTCGCCGGACACGCCGTCTCGGTACCTGCCGCTCTTCCCGTTGTCCCTGCAGTGCGTCAACCTGGAGGCCAGCGGCGTCTATCTGCTGCGGGAGGCCGACTGGCGCGACGACCGGCCCCTGCGGCGACTGCATCGCGTGCAGTACGTCGCTTACGGACGTGAGGAAGGCAAGGTCGAGGAAGACCGGTCGAGCCCGGCGATCCCCGCTTTGGAGCAGTGTATTCGCCGGCTGGAGTCCGGCCACCAACCAACGGCGGCGGCCGGAGAGGAGTGGACCGACGACACCGATCGGGAGTTGCCGCAGGTGCGCCACGAGCAGGAGTCGCATCTCCGGACCTTCACTGGACGGCGGGAGGTCCTGAACGCCATCGAGTCGTGGGTGGCATCCACCCCGGGCGGCTACCTGCTGGTGACAGGGGGGCCCGGGCAGGGCAAGTCGGCTCTGGCAGCGGCCGTGGCGCAACGACTGAGTGAGGGCGGCAAGTGTCTGCTCCACATGGTGCGCAGTCACCGGAACCCGCTGCGGTTCCTGCCCTCGCTGATCCGCCAGGCCGCCAGACTGGCGGACACCCGCTTCCCGCCCGACGCGTACCGGGACGACATCGACGACCTGCGGAACTCGCTGGTGATGGCGCTGGAGGTGCTGACGCAATCCGGCGACCGGGCGGCCGTTGTTATCGACGCTTTGGATGAGCTCGACCCGCAATGGCAGCGGCTGGCGTTCCTGCCGTCCGACCTCCCGGACAGCGTCCACGTGGTGCTGACGACGCGGCCGACGCGGGCCGTGCGTCAGGCCGCCCAGGCGGGCCTCAGGCAACTGCGCGAGATGCCGCTCGATCCGCTCTCGGTCGAGGAGTTGGAGGACTTCGTCGCGACCCACGTCCGCCACTGGCGTGGCTGGGCAAAGGCTGCTTCGGACCTCGAGGGTCAGGCCGAGGCCGTCAACGCGGCCATTGACTGGCCGGCCCTGCATGGTCGCCTGGCCGGCAACCCGCTCTTCCTGAGACAGGCGGTGACGCACGTCTGCACTGCCGTCGAGGCCGGCAGCGAAGCGGGGGCACCTGTGCGCCTTGAGGTGGACGAGATCCCCGCGCAGACGGAGGCAGTGTTCCAGCAGATCTATGACGAGATCACCGTGGCTGCCGAGACCAGCGCGAACGCCGCGACGAAGGCCCGGTTGGTTCATCTACTGAGCGTGGCCCGGGAGGCGCTGACCATCGGGCAACTCACCGAGCTGCTGCGGGCGCAGGGCGCCGAGTTACTCCAGCAGGACTGCCGGAGGCTGCTGGCGAGCTTCAGCCAGTACCTGCTGGACGTCGGCGGCGGGGCCCTGAAGCCGTGGCACGAGGGGCTGAGCGAGCACGTTCAGCGCGCCATCCTGGGCCCCGAGGGCTGTCGGGAGCTTCACGGCACCTTCTGCGCGTGGCTTGCCGCCGACGCGGCCGGGCTTTCCCGCTACGGGCTGCGCCATCGGGGCGCGCACCTGCGGTCCGCGGGGCGACTGAGCGAACTTGAGCCGCTGCTGCTGGACGCAGAGCTGGTCGCGGCGCGCCTGGACGCAGGGTTCGTGTTCGAGCTTGTGGAGGACTTGGCCGACCTGCACTCCTCGACTGAGCTCTCGGAGGTGGCAGCCGCTGCGCTTCGTGCGGCGCTGGAGACGAAGCGTCCCGAGCGCTTCTGGCTCCGCCTGCGGGGCGCCCTGAGGCAGCACTTCGGTTCATACGAGCAGTGGCCGCCGTCGTTCCGCTCGGAGCTGGAGGCCAGTCGAGACCTGGGCGTCCGGATGTTCCTGGCCGAGACGCACGACATGAGCGAGCGCACCGACCTATCCGCGGCCATCATGGAAGCCGCCCTCGAGGACCTGAGCCCGGAGGTCGACCCCACCGCTTACGCCGAGGCGGTGATCCGGTTGGCGTACTACCGCGAGCATCTGGGTCAGTACCGCGAGGGGCTCGCGCGGCTGGCGGCCCTCATCGATTCCCCCGGCGCCGAGGAGCGCTACGGGCGCTCCTACTGGTGGGCGCAGTACCACCAGGGCATCAACCTGAGCCGGATCGGTCACTTCCGGGAGGCGATCGAGACGCTAACCCGGGTCCGCGACCGCTCCAGCAACGAGGCCCTCGAAACCGGGGCCCTGCACCAACTGGGGGTTCTGGCCCTGCAACTGGGCCAGCCGCGCAGCGCAGAGGCCCTCTTCCGTCAGTGCATTGCCGAGCGAGGCCACGATGACTGGAACAAGCGTCGCGCCTACGAGCACCGGCGGCTGGGACAGCTGCAGGGAGTCACGGGTCGCTTCGACGAGGCGCGCCGGAGCTTCGCCACGGCCCTGCGCATCTCGATGGGATGCGTGGACCGGACCTACGCCAATCGGATCCGCCGAGCCGCACTGAGCTACGTCGAGTGCCCGGCGAGGCTGCTCATCGAGCCGCCGGAACGCCTGGAGCCGGCGGCGGTGGCGGACGAAGCGTTCCGCGGGCAGCCCGGCTTCGAGGGCCCCAAGGCGGCCGATCTTGTGGGGAGCGCGATCCGGGACGCCTTCTCGGTGTTGTCCGGCCTCGGCTGCGGCTATGTCGAGGAGCTCGACCCCCATGCCGCCACGGCAACGGGCCAAGCAGTCCGCTGGGACATCGCCCACCGGGATGGCGTCTGGCACGGGGCGGTCGCGGTGCTCATCGCCGATGCGCGCGGACGCGTGGCGCTGCAGACCCGGAGTGAGGACGACTCGCGCGGGAAGTCCGACCTCTCGGCGACGGGCCATGTCGACGTCGGCGAGACGGACCTTGAGGCGGCGGCCCGCGAGACGCGGGAGGAGGTCGGCCTGCTGATTCCGCCGGAGAGGTTCGTGCGGGTCGGCGAGCCGTACGGACTGCGCAAGGAGGGCCTGCCGACGCAGCAGTCCGACGAGCTCGCGGGCGACGGAACGTTGCGCTACCACCGGGGCACACCGAATCGGGAGCGGGTGAGCGTGTTCGTGGTCAGGGCCACGGAAGCAGACCTGGTTCCGTGGCACGCGGATGACCCGCCCCCAATGGCGCTGCAGTGGGTGTCCTTGGCGGAAGCCGTGTCCATGGCCCGCGATGGCGGCCGCGAGTGCGCCAGCGCCTTGCGTCAGGTTCTGGGCGCCCCGGCGACCGCTGAGACGGTGGCCCGGATCGTGGAGGGCGTCGGGGGGAGCGTGGTCGCGACCGGGCCGGAAGCCTGAAGGTCGCGACCCGGCCGAAGGCAAGGGCCGAGCGCGTCTCAGACGTCCAACCCGGGGAGCCTGGGACGCAGGAGGGCCGCGACAGGCTCGAAGGTCCGCCGATGGAGGGGGCAGGGGCCGAGGCGGCGGAGGGCCTCGCAGTGCGAGGCGGTCCCGTAGCCCTTGTGGTCCGCGAAGCCATACCCCGGGTACAGGGCGTCCAGGTCGGCCATGAGGAGGTCCCGCGCGACCTTGGCGACGATGGAGGCCGCCGCGATCAGGTAGTTGTGCAGGTCCCCCTTGACCAGGGAGCGATGTGGGATCATCAGCCCCTCGACCGGAAGCCCATCGATCAGGGCGAAGTCGGCCGGTGGCTGAAGGCGGGCGAGGGCGGTGGCCATGGCCCGGTGCGTCGCGCGAAGGATGTTGATGCGGTCGATCTCGTCCCCCTCCACCACGCCCACCGCAACCGCCACGGCGTCGGCGCGGATGGCGCGGTAGGTTCTCCAGCGCTGCTCGGGAGTGAGGCGTTTGGAGTCGAGGACACCGGGGAGCTCGGAGCCCGCAGGCAGCACCACCGCCGCCGCCACCACCGGGCCGGCCAGCGCGCCCCGCCCCGCCTCGTCCACCCCCGCCACGACGCAGCGGCCCGCCGCGAGGTACTCGCGATCCAGACGCCACAGACTGGGCGAACGAGCCAAGCCTGCCACCGGAGACCTCCGGCCCCATCGACTCAACGGTTGGTCGAACACAATGGACCCACGACCTTGCCCGGGGGCTGACGACCAGACCCCGCGCCACCGGGCTCGCTCGTCGGTCCCTGAAGTTGCCCCACACACTCCCTTTCGACCTTCCCGGCCCCATTCCGCGAGCCGTCACCTCGCGCTGCCGGGGAGGGGCCGGGCAGCCGCCTGGTGAAGTGGCGAGTCCCGGCGGAGCGCCCGCTCACGCCGGTACCGCACCGCGAGATCGCCCAGAGGAGGGGCGCGACGCCGATGGCTCTCTTCTGCCTCCTTGTGCTGTGGCTGCTGCTGGCGGCGACCGCGTTGGCCGAGGCTCCGGAGCCCCTCCTGGTTGCGGCGGCGTCGGTCGAGTTCGGCGAGGACTTGGGCCGGAACTTCGGCACGCTGTTCGAGGTCCGCGACGCCTCCGGCCGCAGCACCCTCGGAGCCGGGTTCCCCGGCCTGTACAACACCGGAATGCGTCCGGACCGCTTCGCCCTCCAGTTCTACTTGCGGCCTGCGGGCTGGACACCACCGGTCAAGGAACTCCTGCCCCGCGCCCACCCCGGCGCGCACCAGTCGGTCCAGGACTGCGACGGTCGCCTGTTCGCCTGGACCTATGCGGGAGATCGGACCGTCCGCTCCTGGGACGGCGAGCAGTGGCAGGAGGCGCCGGTCCTCGACCCGCGGCGCGCGCGTTTCGGGGACGGGTTCATGCGCCTGGGGAACGACCTCCTGGTCTACCAGGACGGCGAGGTCCGGTACGGCGAACGGCTCGTCCTCCCCCAGGCCACGGAGGGCGCCTACAGCTGCTTCTACTACGCCCAGGGGCACCTCTGCTTCTACCACACGAAGTCCGGTGATGGCGGCTTCACGCGCATCTGCGCAGTGCCCTGGAGGCCGGGCGGACCCAGCGTGCGGATGGCTCAGGCCAGACGCGTCGCCTTGCGCAAGGTGGGCGAGACCCCCTTCGTGTGGGGCCAACGGGGCGGCGAGGTGCTGACGGTCTCCAACTGGGGCTCGATCGCCGTGTTTGATGGCACCGACTGGCGCGTGATCCGGTGGCCGGTCGAGAACACCAGCTATCAGGTCTACTCGGCGGTCAACTACTATGACGACCTGCTGCTCGGCCACTACCCCACCGGCAACCTGATGCGCTACGACGGCGCCGAGGTGACGCACCTGGAGGGTTGGCCGCCGGTGATGGCGGGGGTGGCCGGATACGCGCGTGAGGCGCAGAGCACCATGCTGTACCGCGGTGACCTGTACGTGGGCGTGTGGCCCTGGGCGGAGCTGTGGCGCTACGACCGAGACCGCGCTGAGTGGTCTCTGGTGGACCGTCCGTTCGCGACCCCCCCTCCCACCGACGAGTTCGGCCACCCCTTCGAGGAGGACATCCGCCTCCACAACGAGGCCCGAGACCCGGACCTCGTCATCAACCTCTGGGGCCAGCGGATCTGCGGCCTCGCCACCTGGCGGGATTCCCTCATGGTCGCGACCTCCGCCAAGGGCCCGATGGACCGCGATGCGAACCTGCCCTTCCTCACCGATGAGGTCTTCGAGCAGTACGGCCGCGTCTGGCGCTACAGGCTGCCCGGCCACCTCTCGGCGCCGCTGCGATACGTCGAGGGCCCCACGCGCGTCCGGTGCGAGTTGTGGCCCGACCGGTTGCGCGTGCTGCAGGACGGCGTCCTGCGCGGGGAGGCGCCCTTCGACCCGCAGCTCCTGAAGGGGCTCAAGCCGGCCACAATCACGTGGGGCCGGGGCCTCTACGGACCGACCACCTGCCGGCTGGCGAAGCCCCGGGTCACCCCTCCGCTGAGCCGATCCGACCCGCCCGAGCCCTGACCCCGCCGCGCCGGCGGCCGGCGCCGGGGAACCGAGAACAGAGCAGGAGTGCCCGAGATGCCGACCGACATGCCCGCCCGGCCCGTTCGCCCGTATCAACTGGCCTGCCTGTTCTGTCGGGCCGGCGCGCAGACGCCGCACCCAACCCAGGCGCGCGCCGGCGAGCTGGCCGAGGCGATCCGGCAGACGCCGGACCTCCCGCTGATGTTGCGCTGCAACCTCGGCGACCTGTTCGCCTTTCAGAACTGCGGGATGGCTGAGGACACGCCTGAGGGCCCCGACTTCAACCGCAAGCGCGATTCCGATCTGCTGCAATGGCTGGACCTGACCCCGGGCACCGTCATGCCGGCGCGAATGCTGCTCAAGCGCCTGCTGCTCCGCCTCCCCTCCGTGGCGGGCGTGTGCGGCTATGAGCGGGTAACGGGACCGGCCTGGGAGGGCTGCGCAAAGGCCTTCAGCGGTGACTACGAGCGCGGGCGCGAACGCGGCATCGAGGCCGTGATTCCGGCCCGCTCTGCCGCGGAGATGGCCGCCGAGAAGGAGCGATCCATGCGGGCCCTGGGCGCCTCGGGACCGATCCCGGTGCGCCCACACCTGCTGCTCTGCGCCATCTGCCAATACGGGGGCGGCACGCGGGCGCCCTATCCGGAGGACAACCTGCCCGAGTTGCTCGAACAGGCTCTGCTCCCCGACTGCCCGCTGGAGGTGGAGTTCGTGGCCGGGGCGACCTGGGCCGTCTGCGCCTCCTGCCCTCAGTTCACCGCGGCCGGGTGCTGCGTCACCGGGGGGCTCAGCGGCGCGGCCCTGTACAACGAGGCCAAGGACCTCAACGTGCTGCAGGCCCTTGGGCTGACCTACGGCGCCGTCATCGGCGCCCGAGATCTCTTCCGCCTGATCCTCGAGCGCATCCCCTCGGCCGACGGCGTCTGCGCCCTCAACCGCATCCCCCTCCCGGAGCACTCCGTGTGGCGCGACGCCTGCCACAGCATGGTCTTCCCCGGCCCATACGAGAGAGGCCGCGCCGCGCTGTGGGCCGCGCTGGACTGCCCGTAGCGAGCTTCGGGCGGGCGCCTACCGAAGCAGACGGACGCGGTTGATGGGCCAGAAGATGAGCCACGCCTTGCCCAGCAGCATCTCGCGGGAGACATACGGCGCGTTCACGTGGTTGGGCCCGTAGGTCGGCAGCAGCCAGCGGGTGCTGTCGTTGCTGTTGTTGCGGTTGTCGCCCATCACCACGTACTGGTCCGGCGGGATCCGCAGATCCTCGCGACCGTCTCCGGGCCACGGCAGGGCCTTGGGCCACTCGATGTAGGGCTCCGATTGGGGCTGCCCGTTGCGGTATAGCTTGCTGTCAGACACGCGGAGGCGGTCGCCGGGAGTCGCGACGAGGCGCTTGATGAAGTCCTTCGACTCGCTGAGATCCGGGTTCTCCGCGGGGTTGCTGTAGTAGGCGGCCTTCGGCGCACGGAAGACCACGATGTCCCCCGCCTTGGGCTCCTGCACGTGATACCAGAACTTCAGGACGATGATACGGTCCTTCTCCTGCAGCGTGGGAAGCATCGAGCCGCTGGGGATGAAGAAGGTCTGCAGCACAAAGGGCCGCACCACGCAGAAGACGACCAGCACGGCGATCAACAGGCTGTCGTCGAACTCCAGCAGGGAATCCCGCCAACGGCCGGCGCTGCCCAGGCGCGGCAGCACCAGACGCACCAGCACGGCCAGCACGATCAGCCCGACGATCTGCCACGGTCGGTCGAAAGCCATGGGGCCACCCCCAAGTCAGTCCGCAGTCGGCA
>VGFB01000124.1 GCA_016869015.1 Armatimonadota bacterium | reverse complement strand
AGCCTGCTCGCCTTCCCATGGTTGCACCTCCACAAGGTCTTCCCGAGCGCCGCGCGGTCGGGAGCTACTATCCTACCCTAGCTGCGCGCCAATGACAAGAGCTCGAACGAATGATGCAAGTCACATTGATGATAGGTTTGCGCGGCTGTTGCGGTCCTGCAACGTCTCTTGGGGCTCAGCTCCGCTCCAGCCTCGGCAGCGCGTCGAAGCTCATCCCGGCTCGGGTTTCCACCCCCTCGACCATCCCGGCGCCCACCGTCCCGCGCGTCAGAGGCGCGTGCGTGCGGATGTGATCGGTCAAGAGGGTATCAAGTTCGACGGCGACCTCCCGGTGATCGGCCAACACATTGGTGAGCTCCTCGGGGTCGGCTTCCAGGTCGTAGAGGTCCTGCCGCCCGCGGCGGTCCCCCGGCAACGGCGTCCACGGCCGCACGTAGTTCCACCGCGCGGTCCGCAAGCTCGCGTAGTGCCCGAAGGCGGTCACGACGGTCTCGCGGGGGGCCGGCGCGTCGTCGGTCACCATCGGCCACAGGTCGGCGCCCAGCACGCGCTCGGGCGCCGGCATGCCCATCAGCCGCAGCGCGGTGGGCATGACATCCTGGTGCTGAACGAAGCCCGCGACACGCTTCCCGGCCCCGACCCCCGCCGGGTGGCGCACGAACAACGGCAGCCGCGTGCACTGGTTCCGCAGCCGGTCCTCGCCCTTGTGCAACTCCCCCTGCTCCCCCATCATGCACCCGTGGTCGGTCGTGAAGACGATCAACGTGTCGTCCAGCACGCCCTTCTCCTGCAGCGCCTCCAGCAGCCGGCCGATCCACCGGTCGACCAGCGTCACCTCCCCCGCGTAGGCGGCCTCGATCCGCCGGAGTTGCTGCTCCGACAGGCCCTCCGTTGTGCCGGGCGGGGCCAGTCCGTCGAGGCCCTCAAACTCCGGATCGTACCGGCGCGCGTCCTCCACGGGCGGGTCCCAGGGCTCGTGCGGATCGAAGCAGTCCACGTACAGGTAGAAGGGGTTGTCCAGCGTGTAGCTCTCGACCCATGCCGCCGCGTGGGCCATGACCCGGGCGACGGAGGTGTCGGCCTCGGAGGCCCACGCCCGCCGGTTCATCAGGTGCTGGACCAGCCAATGCCGCTTCCGGAAGCGGTCGGCATGGGGAGTCGCCGCCTCAATGAGGTCCCGGACCTGACGCTCATCGCGCAAGGCGAAGGGATCGTCCTCCTGCCCGCGCACCCAGTACCAGTGCTCGAACCCCCGATGGAAGTTCTTGTTCGGCTTCATCATGTGGTAGACATCGGTGACGAAGGCCGTCACGTAGTCGTGGGCTTGCAGGTGTTCGGCGAGGGTGACGTCCTCCTCAAACAGCGGGTGCCAGCCGGGCAACTGCACCATGTCGCTGGGCTGCGGGACGTAGCGGAACGGGAAGATCGGCCGCCCGGTCTGCAGCACCCGGCGGGCCGGCAGCGTCGGGAGCCCCTCGGCATACGCCTCCTCGAACACCGCGCTCTCGGCCGCCAGTCGGTCGAGATTCGGCGTGTGAATGCGGCGGTTGCCGTACGCGCCCAGGTAGTCCCACCGCAACGTGTCACTCACGATCAGCACGAGGTTCATCGTGTGCCTCCTTCAGCCCTGCGGGCGAACAAGCCTTGGCAGCAGGCCTCCCAACGCCCTCAGCATCGCCCGCGAGTACGCCCCCTCATCCGGGACGGTCAGCACCCTACGCGGCGAGTCCTCGGCGGGCTCGAGGCTCACGGCGCCTTGCGCGTCGAAGCTCCACGTCGCGGGCGTGAACGTGAAGCTCGGGTCCGGCCTTCCGGCCGCGTCCAGCAGCGAGGCGGTGGACCACATGCTCCGCTCCTGCGCCCAGGCCTGCGCGCGCCAGTCCTCGGCGGCGAGGGGCAGCAGGCCCGGCTCGCTCAGGGCCCGGATCGGATCCACACTCGGCGGCAGCCGCATGAGCGCGTACGCGAAGTAGCTCTGCAGCGGAGCCGACAGTTGATCGAAGAGCTCGCCTTGTCGGAACCGCCACCAGGCCGAGTGCGGGCCGCCGGTCCAGACTTGGTCCCCTCCGAAGCACGGGCACCAGTAGACCGGCAGGTCGGACTCCATGATGCGCCGGTAGGCGATGAGATCCAGCTGGGCGTTGTACTCGAACTGCGCCCCGGCCGCATTCCCCGAGTTCACGTACAGCCGCGCGACCCTCGTCCGCAGCAGGCCGGGCTCACGGTTGTAGGCCGCCGCGAGGTCGCGCAGGCTCCCGGTCTGCACGATGACGACCGGCCGCTCCGCCTCCCGCAGCACTCGCAGGAGGAGCTCGACCCCGGCCTGGAACTCCGCCGGCCTCGATGCGCCTGTATCGTCGGAGGAGGTCAGCTTCTCGTCCAGCCCGATCCCCGCCGGCACTTCCCGACCCGTGATCGCGCAGAGTTGTCGGATCGGCGTGCTGCCGGGGCGCGCGAGCTGCTGCGCGCCTTGATCGAGGAGGATCCCGCGCACCTCCAGTTCGTCAAGCGCGAACAACGTGGCGAGATCGAAGTGATCGTCCGGGTCCTCGTGGGGATGGAAGAGGTCGGTGCAGTAGATCAGCGGCACCGACCCCGACTGCGCCGCGGCCGCCGTCCCCAACAGCAGCAGGGCCGCCTCGAAGCGCCTCATGGCTTCTCCGCCACCCACCGGATGGCCTGAGACACGAGCCGCCGGTAGTTCGGGTCATCGTAGGCGAAGTGATCGTGGCCGAGCTGGATGGACACGACGCGCGATCCGCCCCAGACGCTCGCCCACGCGAGGGTCGGGCTGCTCTCCGGGTGGTCGGTCGTCAGCAGCGGGTAGGCTCGCGGCAGGACCTCGTACCCGCCGTAGACCTCGTCGTGGATCGTGAAGTCGGCCAGCCCGTGGGTCACCGGATGCTTGGGATCGACGACCCGCACGGGGATCTCCACGTCGTGCCGCCACGTGGAGGCGGCAATGGTCCTCCCCTCGCGCTCGACCGGACTCAGGTAGAACCGCCCGCAGACCACCTGCCGCCACTCCTCCCACGCCTGGTAGTCGGCCAGCGCATGATGCAGTACCACCAGTCCCTTGCCTCGCTGCAGCAGCGCCAGCAATGCCGCCTGCTGCTCCGGCGTGATCTCCTGGTTCAGGTCGTAGAGCACCAGCACGTCATACCCTTCCGCCGCGTCGGGCGTGTAGGAGTCGTTCGCGCTGGGGTGCTGCGCCTCGCGCCACGTCATCCCGTCGAAGCTGTCGAACATCGCCGCGAACGGCTCGCGCTCGAAATCATGTCCGCCCGTTACGATGAGCAGCGTGAGCAGTGCCTCCATGAGTCGCGCCTCCCATGCCGGGGGAACGGCTTCCTACCCATCCCCCGCACCTTTCGGGGTCTGCTGCAGGTTCACCTCGTGTGCCGAAGGAACGATGCGTGGTTGTCGGGCGGTATCCTGGGCTCGCAGGCAGGAGGCACCGGATGTTCGCAGTGGGTCTGGCGCTGATGGCGCACATCGGCTGCGCCCAGGTCGCGGTCGAGGCCGGGGAGCCCTTCGGGGCGCTACCGCTGGTAGACGAGGTGGTCTGCGGGAGTCCGACGGACTCCCACCTCCTGGTCGAGGAGCCTGCGGGCGCCACAGCAATCGAGACGCTGCTGGGGCAGCCGTGCCGGGTGCTGAAGCCGTCGGAGACGCCTCCGTATGTCGCCTACCGTCTCGGTCAGGGCAAGGGGCTGAAGCCGGGGGGGGCCTACCTCCTGGCTCTGGAGTACCCCGAGGACCGGCCTCGCGCGATGTTCGTGGGCAACCGGGGCTGCGAGACCGTCCTGGGGTTCGCGACCGGCGCGGCCGTGGGGGACGCGCTCCACGGCAAGTACACGACCAGCAACCCCGAGTCGCTGCGGTACCCCCTGTCGGGCCGCATGGAGACCTGGCAGACGCTCTTCTACCTCCACGACCGCTTCCCGGACCTCGATCAGCCGCGCGGGGAGGGCCCGCGGCCCATGCTTCCCGCCGACGGCTTCTGGGTCGTGATCTCCCAGCCCCGCGCCGCGAATGACCCTCTCTCCGCCGGCGCTGCGGTTGCGCGCCTCCGGCTGTTTGAGGTCCCCGACCCGGAGCGCGTCCAACTCGACCTCAAGCTCCCGCCCGAGCCCCTGCCACGGCGCCACGTTTTCCATCGGGAGGAGATGTCCGACGGCGTCGTTCAGAGCCGCGACGAGACCCAGCGGGGCGTCGCGGACGACATCGCCTGGTTCGAGTACAAGGCCCGCCTCATGCGGTTCTGGGGCTTCAACACCTACTGCAAGGACCTCCTGGAGTTCGGGCACAACCAGGGATGGGACAGCTCACCCTACGGCAGCCACGACTGGGTGAACCAGTCCAGCACCCCCGACCGCTGGCCGCGGATTCTGGAGCGCATCGGGAAGTATGGCTTCGACGTGCTGCCCTATTACGAGTACGCGGGCAGCGTGGGCCAGAAGTCGTTGGGGATCCAGCGGCGCGCCCGCCCCCTGACCCGTGACGATGCCTACACCCACATCTCCTGGAGCGAGATCGCGAACGCCGATGTGACCGACCCCGAGACCCTCGCCGATGCGAAGAAGGTCCTCGACTGCACCATCCTCCGCAACGGGCGCGCGGCACGCTTCCTCGGCGCCTGGTTCCGCCAGCGCCCCAGCCACGTGCCCATCGGCTTCGGCGAGGCGGACCTGCTGCGGTTCGGGTGGGAGGCCAACGAGGGGGTGGCGGTCACCAGAGAGCAGCTGAAGGCCGATCCCGCGCTCCTTCAGCGCTACTACGACTGGTGGTTCGCGCATCGGCACGGCTTCTTCGTCGGGCTGCGGGACTATCTGCGCCGGTGGAACAACCCCGAGGCCGTGGTCCTCTTCACCGCCGACACGAGCGAGGCGGGCTTCTCGTTGCGGAGCGGGGGCGTCGTCACCGACGATCCGGCGGCGTGGCAGCCGCTGGTGGGCCAACCCGGCCAGGAGAAGCTCAAGGTCCGCCCCTACGACGAGGTCGTGCAGGGCGGGGAGTACCTGAGTGGGATGCTCGCCCCGGCCTTCAACTGGGGCGATTGGGAGTGGCACCACTCCTGCCCGCAGCCCGATCCCCAGCGCTACCGGGACACCGAGGGCGTGATGCTGACCTACTCGATCAACCGCGCCTACACCGTCGCCTCACCCGAGGCGCTCGAGGCGTTCCGGACGCCCAGCGGCCTCGCGGTGGTTCGTCACCACAACCTGAACGAGCATGAGATGAACGAGAAGTTGGGTTACTTCGTGGGGGACATGGAGCGGGCCGGGCCGTACTGCATGATGGCCGAGGCCCGGGCAGTGGCGACCGGCGACCCGTTCTACGTCGGCTACCTCGCCTCGAACTGCTTCAACCGGGGCTTCCCGCAGCACGTCCGGCGCTTCTGCTCGGCCTTCCTCGCCCTGCCCGCGCTGCCCAGCACCGTCGTCGCGAACGCCGTCGCCGACCCCGAGGTGGTCGTGCGGCAGATCCCGACCGAGGGCCACGGCACGTACTTCGCCGTCGTGAACACCGGGCTCTCCCCGAAGCCCGAGGTCATCCTCGACCTCCCGGCCGACGGCCGCTTGCTCGATGCCGCAACCGACGCGCCGCTCCCGCGCGAGGGCGGCCGCCTCACGCTGTCGCTGGGCCCTTGCGAGCTGCGGGCGCTGCGCGCCGAGTAGGGGAGAAGGCACTGTCGGGACGGGAGTCCCGACCTGGGCGACCCGCCGCGCTCTCGGGCGCGATGAATGGCGCCCCTACTTGTTGCCCAGGTTCATCAGGTACGAGGGGCACGTGTTCACGTCGTAGACTGCCTGGTACTTGAGCGCCTTGACGTGCCCATCGGCGAAGCCGCAATTGCCGACGTCGTTGTGCCGCGCCAGGAACTGGCCGTTCACGCAGTCGCCGTGGCCGCAGGAGCCGATGCCGCCCCGCAGGAACCCCCGGACGGCGTTGTTGTCGGCCAGGATGATCGACTCCGCGGGCTTGACGATGCTCCCCAGCGGCTGGCCCGTGCGCGGGATCAGAACCGTCCACCCGTAGCCCATCGCGCTGCCGGAGACCGACGGGCACCGACGCATCTGATCGTTCTTGATGTACGGCTGGATCACGTCGTACCACATGGGGTAGCCTTCGGTGCTCGCGGGGTTCAGCGTCTGCGAGGGGAGCCTCTCATCGTAGTCCTGCGCATACATGAGTCCCGCCAGGATGCCCTGCTTCACGTTCGAAGTGCAGCTCGCCTGTCGCGCCTTCTCTCGCGCGCGGGCGAAGACCGGGAAGAGAATCGCCGCCAGGATGGCGATGATGGCGATGACGACCAGCAACTCGATGAGTTCGGCGACCGGACCGCCGTAATCGGCGTCGTCGCCTCGGCCCTCCGCTCCCGCGACCCGACCCGCCGGCTCCCTTGGGGCGCACCCGCCGGAACTTCGCGCCTTGCCTTAGCGGCCTCGGCGGTGGTATTCTGTGGCTCCTGGGCAGGGGGGCTGCCCGCGTTGGCGTGCCGAAGGGAGGCGTGTCGCATGGCGACGCGGTTCGCGAAGACGATCCTGGAGTTCTCTTCCCCTCCGGTGGGGCGACGTCGTGGGCTGTTTCGGTTGGCAACGCGGGAGAGGCACGTGCTGACGCCCTCGCGCATGGCGTTCGAGCCTCCCGCGGACGTGTATGGGACGGAGGACGCCGTCATCGTGCGGCTGGAGATCGCGGGCCTGCAGGGCGGCTTCCGCTCCATCGCCGTCGAAATCCACGACGACCTTCTGACCATCGCCGGGGAGCGCCCCGACCCGGCCGCCGGAGCGGCCCGGCAGTACGAGCAGATGGAGATCGCGACCGGGCCCTTCCAGCGCACCCTGCGCCTTCCCTGTCCGGTCGACGAGACGGCGGCCGTGGCGCGCTACGAGGACGGCTACCTGACGGTGAAGCTGCCGAAGCTGGCCCGCCCGCGCGCCGGGACCCTCATCGTGGCCATCGACTAGCCTGCCGATCGGCCGTTGGCCGGCGAGGGAGCTCTGCGACCATGGAGTCCGAACAGACTCAGCCCGAGAGCCAAGTCCCCACCCAGCTAGCCATCCTCCCGCTACGGAACACCGTCGCGTTCCCCTACATGCTGGCCCCCCTGGTGGCTGAGGAGGGACCGGAGGCGCAGTTGGTCGCCGATGCCGCCTCGACCCACAAGACCTTCGCGCTGGTCACCGCGAAGGACGCGGAGGCCGGGCGGATCGGTCCGGACGACCTCTACTCGGTCGGCACGGCGGCGCTGCTGCATCGGATGATCCGCATGCCCGACGAGTCACGGCACATGATCGTCAAGGGCGTCGCGCGGGTGCGGATTGTGCGCTTCGTGCGCACCGAGCCCTACCTCATCGCCGACGTGGAGCGGATCGACGATGTCCCGATGGACGATGAGGAACTCCAGACGCTCCGCCAGCAGCTCCTCGGGCTGCTGCAAGACATCGTCCACCTCTCGCCTCAACTCCCCGACGAGCTGTACATCCAGGCGCTCAACATGGAGTCGGCCGGGGTCCTGGCCGACCTCGTGGCCGCGAACCTGAACCTCAGCGTTCCGGAGAAGCAGGGCATCCTCGAGACGTTCGATGTGAAGCTCCGGCTCCGGACGGTCATTCAGCTGGCCAACCGGGAGCGCCAGACGCTGGAGCTCACCCGCAAGATGCAGGAGGAAGCGCGCGGCGAGATGGACGAGGCCCAGCGCCAGTTCTTCCTGCGCCAGCAGCTGAAGCAGATCCGCAAGGAGCTGGGCGAGGACGACGAGGGCTCTCAGGAGATCGAGGAGCTGCAGCGGAAGCTCGAGGAGGCCGGGTTGCCCGAGCGCGCGCATGAGGCGGCGACGCGGGAGTTGGACCGCCTCAAGCGCATGAACCCCGCCGCCGCCGAGTACACGGTCGCGCGCACGTACCTGGACTGGCTGATCGAGCTGCCATGGGCCAAGGCCGCCCAGGACAACCTGGACGTCGCGAACGCCCAGCGGATCCTGGACGAGGATCACTACGACCTGGAGAAGGTCAAGGAGCGCATCGTCGAGTACCTGGCGGTGCGCAAGCTGAACCCCGAGATGAAGGGTCCGATCCTCTGCTTCGTGGGTCCGCCCGGCGTCGGCAAGACCTCCCTTGGGCGCTCCATCGCCCGGGCGCTGGGCCGCGAGTTCCACCGCCTCTCCCTCGGGGGCGTGCGGGACGAGGCGGAGATCCGCGGACACCGACGGACCTATGTCGGGGCGCTGCCGGGCCGGATCCTCCAGGGCATCCGCACCGTCGGGTCGAACAACCCGGTCTTCATGTTGGACGAGGTCGACAAGCTCGGGATGGACTTCCGCGGCGATCCCTCGGCGGCGCTGCTGGAGGTCCTCGATCCCGAGCAGAACCACTCGTTCAGCGACCACTACCTCGAGGTCCCCTTCGACCTCTCCCACGTGCTGTTCATCACCACCGCCAACATCCTCAACACCATCCCGCCCGCGCTGCTGGACCGCATGGAG
>VGFB01000123.1 GCA_016869015.1 Armatimonadota bacterium | reverse complement strand
GTCCGTAGCCCGGTCCGCACCGTTACGTCGTCCAACACCCTCTCGCCGCGCAGAAGCTCGAACCGCACGTCGTGCAGGGCAGGCTCGCCGTGCGTGTGCGGCCACCACAGCTTCGGCTCGGGCACGACTAGCCGCGTCTCCCCGCGCTCCCCGCACACCTGAGCGACACCGACGAACTCCTGTCCCGTATGATCGAGGGTCACCCGCAGGGAGAGGCCCTCCTGGCCTTCGCCCTCGATCTCCGCGCCGACGACCACGGTCGCCCCCTCCGGGCTCACCGCGTGGCACCGCACGTACGGACTGCGCAGGCGGGGACTGCGCTTCGCCTGCAGCCGCACGCCGCGCCACAGGCCGACCGTCACCAGGCGCGGGCCCCAGTCCCACCCGAAGTTCATCTGCGCCTTCCGCACCCACGGCCGGTGCGAGTAGAACGCCGACCACAGATGCTCCGCCGGGTGCTGCTCGACCGTCGCGCATGTGGGATCGAGCTTCACCGCGATGACGTTCGGCTCACCGGGCCTCAGGATGCCGGTCGCGTCGAAGGTCTGCGCGATGAGCATGTTCGCGCTGCGCCCGATCTCCTGCCCGTTCAGCCACACCGTGGCGAAGGTATCCAGCCCCTCGAAGACGATCTCCGCCGCCCCCGTCAGCTCCGGCGGGCCGTCGAACCGCAGCCGGTACCACCACTCCTTCCCCTCCACCCACTGACATGCGCCCTCGTTCATGTCGTCAAAGGGCTCGGGCAACCGCCCCGCCGCGACCAGCGCCCGGTGCACGTCCCCCGGCACGGAGACGGCGATCCAGTCCGCCTCGTCGTGCTCCACCGCTTGCGCCCCATCCGCAAGTCCCTCCCCCCGCTCAAACCCCTTCAATCGCCATGTGCCGTTCAAGTCGACCATTGCCGTTCTTCCCCTCTTCGAGTCTTCCGTTCTTCCTTCTTCAGTCGCCTGGCCGTTCACCCGTCCCTCGGCCGAATGTCTCGGTTCATCGCCCACGTTGGGTAGTACTGTCGAAGCTCCGCCCCCGGTAGCGGGCTCCCCAGCATCTGCGGGGGCACCTGGAAGGGCCCGGGCAGGGCGCGCAGGTCGGAGAGCACATGCCTCATCCCGAGGGAACGCATCGTGCGCGCGGAGGGCACGTTCCAGGGCGCCGTGGTCGCCATCACGAGGCGTCTGTGTTCGAGGATGAAGCGTCCGGCCGTTCCAACGACGGCCCGGCCCAGCCCGCTACCCTTGGCCTCCGGTGCCACGTCCACCCCGATCTCCCACGCCTCGCCCTCGTTCCGGTGTACCTCGGCCAGCGCCGCGAGACGCCCGGCTTCGTAGACGCCGAAGAAGACGCCCTGCGGGTCGGGGGGACAGTGCCAGAAGAGGTCGTGGTCGATCTGCCCGACCTCCTCGCCGCTCAGACGGGCGACCCGCGCGTCCGCCCGGCCCAGGAACGCAGCGGCGTCGGCCGCGTAGTACCACGCCGGCCCCCACACGCCCCAGCCCTCCCGCAGCGTCACCCTCGACAGCTCCACCGCGCCGAAGAGGGAGAACAGCTCCTCGAACGTGAGTCGTTCGACGACCGTCCGCACCGCGTCCAGCCAGTCGGGCCGCACCGTCACCAGAGTGCGGCCGCCCATGTTCACCGCCCAGAGCGGCGGTGCATCCCGCTCGCAGGCGATCACCGGGACTGCGTCGTCTCGGGCCAGATCCAGTGACGCGCCGAGGCAACCCTCGAACCAGCGGGCGAAGGCCTCTCTCATGTCCGGGGTGCTTCGACGGGGGGCGAGGGCTCCCCTGTGTGGGCTCACGGCACGGCGATGTCGGCGACGACGGCGCAGTGGTCCGACGGCCCGCCCGCGACCCGCCGGCACCGCAACGCCTCCAACCCCCCGGTCAACCACAGGTAGTCAATCCGCAACAGGGGATGCGACTTGGGGAAGGTCCAGCCCCAGCCGCGCCCCGACGCCGCGAACGCATCTGTCGCCCGCTCCCGAAGCCGCCCGTACAGCCGTCCGCGCGGAGGGGTGTTGAAGTCTCCCGCGATCAGCGCCGGACCGCCCTGCGAGTCGAGCCACGCCGTCAGGCGGTCCACCTGCACAGTGCGCATCGCGACGGCGCCCTCCGCCACCTCCTGGGCCTTCTCCGCCGAAGGGTGTTTCATCGCGGCCGCCAACTGAAACGAGTACAGGTGCGCGTTGAGTACGGTCACGCGCATCCGGTCGACCACGATCTCCGCCTCGAGGAACGGCCGCAGGTAGTGGCCCTCCTTCCGGAGCTGGATGCTCCGGTGGTCCGCGATGTCGCCATGAGTCATGATGATCAGGGAGTCGGCTCGCACGATCTCGGCCTCCGGCCAGAGCGCCTCGAACTCACGCCCATTGGCCTCCTGCAGGCACAGGACGTCCGGATCCAGCCGCTCGCGTTCCGCCCGCAGCTCGGGAATGCGGTCCAGCCGCTCGTGGATGTTCCAGCTCACCACTCGCAGCGTGCGGGCCACCGGCGCCCGCGGTCGCGACACGGGCAGGCTCGGCCGCGCCACGCCGACGAGGCACAGCGCCCCGCCGGCCAGGGCCCACAGGATCGCGCGCCGATCGAGCGCGAGCAGACCCAGGAGCAGCGCCAGGGCGGACAGCGTCAGGTAGCACGCGGGAGGCGCGTAGGTGAGGATGGCCGAGACCCAATGGCTCTCCGCCCACGTCTCCTGCACCGCCCACACGCCGCCGATCAGCACCACGCTTGCGCCCGCCGCGAAGCGGGCACCGCGGCGTCGGCGGCTGGTCGGCGCTTGGGGACGAGGGGAGGGGGCCATCTGCTCGCTCACCCTGTCGCGCCGCACAGCAGCGGATGGCCGGGGGCGGAGGTCGGCCCGCAGTTGCAGACGTAGTAGTCGGGGCCCTGCCCGTGCCGCCCGAAATCCTCGGCGTACAGCTCCCAGGTCGACCGCAACTCGCGGCACAGGGCGTAAGGGGTAGCCGGGCTTGTCGCCTCGAGTTCCTCGATGATGAAGCCGTAGACCTCCCGGCGGAAGTCGTCCGGGATCTCACAGCCGTAACCGACCGGCTGCCCCTGGATAGCCCGCATCGCCTCGAGCAGCTCCGGATCAAGAGCCTCAGGATCCAGGCTGCTGCAGACGGCCTCGTAGTTCAGGTAGCGCAGCGTCTCGAAGGTGACGAGGTCGGGCCGCGTGGTCTCGAACATCCGCCGGATCAGCGCCCGGTTCTCCTCCCGCCAGTTCCGCACGGGCACGATGGGGGAGAGGCGGAACCTGACCGCGTACCCGGCCTCCTGGCACTTGCGGGCCGACTCCAGACGCTCCTGCAGGCTTGCGGTCCCGCGTTCGAAGCGCTCGGCCTGGGTCTCGCCCGCCAGGCTCCAGCAGCACACCGTCTTGCCCCGGTGGTCGACGTCAAGGAGGAAGTCGACACGGTCGCTCTTCCCGACGTAGAGCTCCAGGTACCGCCCCGGTTTCTGGGCGAAGTACTCGACCATCGCCCGACTACCGCCGTACTCCGGCTCGAAGCAGACCGTGTCCGTCCAGTTGTCGTACTGGTAGAGCGTCTGCCCGCCGCCGTCGCCGATGAGACCGTCCAGCCGCCCCACGAACTCCTCAACGTTCAGCAGCACGTTGTGGAGGCGCCCCAACCCACAGTAGGCGCAGCGGAACGGACAGCCCACAATCGTATGCAACTGGTACGCCGGCTGACAGACACAGCCGGTCTTCTCGCGGTACTCCGGGGAGCCGCTGTCGCGCCAGTCGTAGCCACCGTACCCGGACAACTTGTGCATGGCGTTGCGGAACAGCTCGGGGAACTGCTCCTCGCGCGCTTTGCGGAACTCGGGCGGATCGTCGAAGCGGAACCGGTTGAGGATCACGACGGCGCGGATGTCGTCCTCAAGGCCGTGGCGCGGCAGTGAGTTGAGCTGGTGCTCGATGGCGGCGGCGTTGAGCCCCGCGTCGTCGACCACTTCCACGCGCTCGGAGTGAATGCACCCAAGCATCCGGTGGGCCTTCTTCCGCAAGAACGGGTCCCGCTCCACGTCCTCTACGATGTAGACGGCCTTGGCCGCAATCTCGTCCATGCCTGCGTCCGTCTCCGTGCGGTCTTTGCTCGCCCCCGGCCTTCGCCCTCACCGCACCCTTCGCCTCCCTCTGTGGCGGCGCTACAAGCGAACGGGGCCGCCTCTCGGCGACCCCGTCCCTCAGATCCCGACATCAAGTGACAAGTGGAGCGGCCTCCCGCTACCATCGCAGGCACATGCCCGCGCCTCGGCCGTATCCCATCCCCCGTCCTGCGCCGCGCCCGAATCCCCCGCCCATCCCACACGGACCGCGAACGATGCCGCGCCCGAGGCCCAGTCCGGCCCCGGGGGGCGGAGTCGCGTTCCCAGCTTGAAAGCACGGCCCGGCCGGCAGGTCGGTCATCAGCTTCGCCAGCTCGCCCCGCAGGCGCAGCACCTCGGCGCGCTTCTGCTCGACCCTCTTCTCCTCCGCCTTGCCGGTCTGCAGGCTCCACAAGTCCCACTGCGCTTGCCGGACCTTCTGGTGGAGATCCGCGATCTTCTGGGCGTCTTCGGGGCTCAGGTTGGCCCAGCGCGCGCCCCGGCCCGATCCGGGGCCTTGTGCCAGGACTCCGACCGCCGTCACCGCAAGCGCCAACACAACCATCGCTGCAATGAGGATCAACCGTTTCATCCGGACCATCCCTCTCGTTCGGTGTGCGCTGCCCTTCACCGTTGGAGGAGGGACGAGCGTGCGCCCGGATTCCCGGAATCCGGCCGGGTGCGTGGGGAAGGACCGTCAGGGGAGGCTGTTCGCGACGCGAAGGAGCTCGGCCTGGGTCAGGTCGCCGGTCACAAAGATGCGAGAGCGCCCCCGCGCGACCCGCACCGTCTTGGCCTCACCTTCGTCGATCATCACGGGCCCGGCCGCCTCCGTGTGTCGCGCCTGACCGTACCGATGGCCCATGCCTCGGCCTTGCCCTCCGCCGGGCCCGCCACCGGGCCGCTGGTAGACCGAGAGCACCCGCAACCCGTCCGAGTAGCGCCGCTCGGCGTAGGTCCGACCGCGCGGGCACTTGCGGGCATACAATCCGACCTCGCGGTAGCCTCGCGGCACGTACTGCGGTCTCGCGGGCGCGAAGCCCGCCTGCTCGGCGAAGGCCGCGTCGGTGAGGGGCGCCTCGGAGGCAACCTTCGGGAGCTGCGCGAGAGGCGCGTCGATCCGCTTCTGGAGCTCGTCGAACGTCGTCGCGCGAATCTCCTCGACCTGGCTGTGCAACACCAGGTGCCCGTCGGCGTCGTAGGTATCCCGGCGCAGAACCAGGTCCGGGGCGGCGCTGATCCACAACACCTCGGAGGTGCGCCCGGTCCGCTTGCACACCAGCTCGATCCCCGCCGCCTCCAGGCCGGCGATAACGGCCCGGGCCGCGTCCCGTATCTGGTAGTTCTCGCGGAGCAGCGCCCAATCGACCTTGCGTGGCGAAGGCTGCAGCACCGTCGCCCCGGCCTCCCCCAGGACCCACACGCGTTCGCCGTCGTCCAGCAGCGAGAGCGATCGCCCGTTCGCCCGCGTCTCGATCCGCGCGCACCGAAGTTCAAGGTGGCTCTCGACCCGCGACACTTGCCATGCCGAGCCGCGACGGACCGCCGCCCAACCGACGGTGCGGATGGGGTCGCCAACCGGAGCCGCAAACCCCGCGCGCAGAACCTGCGCGGCCGTGTAGTCGAGGATGTGCCCCATGATCCATGTGGGCAACCCGACCGCGCACCCTGCCACGACCGCCGTGACCGCCAGCCCGCGCACGCTCATTCGGGTGAGACTCCCTGACGCCTGTCGGCCTCCGCCGCCACCAAGGCCAGCGCGGGGAGGTTCCCCAGCGCGCTGGTCAGGCTCGCCTCCGCGTGCCACTGAGCCAACAGCGCCGCGTCGTCGTCCGTCGCGTGCGGGAGAACGCCATCCGGGCCGTTGCTCAGGTGGATCGGAAACAGCACCAGCAGCGCGACGATCAGGACGATCGCGGCCGCGACCGCATAGGCCGCACGTGGGGTCGACGGCGCAAGTGCTCGCCACCACGCCCGCGCCGTGGCGCGGGGCTTTAGCTGCGCCGCAACCTGCTGCCACAGGTCTCGCGAGGGTCGGAGCGGCTCGGAGGCGTCGAGAAGCCCCGCCGTACCCCCCAACGCCGCGAGCTCGGCCCGGCACGCCTCGCACGCCGCGACGTGCGCCGCCACCTCGTCCCGGCGGCGGCCCACCAGCGCCCCAAGCTGGAACTCCGCCAGCAGCCCACGCGCCGCGTCACACCGCATCGCTCTCACCTCGCTTCACGTCTCCACGTAGGGCGCGAGCTTCCGTCGCAGCGCCTCGCGCCCGCGGGCGAGTCTGGACAGCACGGTTCCCAGCGCCAGGCTCAGCTGCTCCGCCACCTCCTGCACCGGCGTCCCTTGCAGGTGGTGCATCACAATGACCTCGCGCTGGTGCTCGGGCAGCGTCCCAATGGCCCGGTGCACCTCAGCGTCGCGCTCCCCAGCCAACACCCCGGCGTCCGGCGCCGGGACTGCCGCCTCCACGCGGTCGAGGAGGGACGGCGAGTCCTCCGCTGAGGCCGTGCGCACCGCCGGCGAGCGCGCCACGACCGCGGTCGCTTCTGGCGGTTTCAACTCACGCTCGCACGCGTCGTTCCCTCAGGATTCAGACGGTCCGGACGATCGCGGCATTCCGTGATCTCACGGTGCCGGCGCCTTCTCCTGGAGCTCGAGGTCATCGAAGTAGGCCGCGCCCACGCTGCCGAGTCTGAGCGCGATGATGAGAGGATTGGCGGGGTTCTCGACGGTGAACTCCCACTCGAAGGGCGTCCATTCCGCCGAGGGCCCGATGGCCGGCGACCAGATGTACTGCCCGGTCCCGGGCGTGTTGCACAGCGAGGCCTTGGCCGGCGCCTCGCCCCGGTAGTAGCCGCTCAGGACGTACGTGGCGCCCGTCTTCAGGGGGAGGCTCTGGGATGCCACCATGTTCAGGCTGCCCGCGATACCCCTCATCATCAGGCAGCGGGTGCCCGAGTGCGGCTGGTCGGTGACCGTCTTCGTCTCGTACTCTGTCTGGTCGTCGGACGACCACGTCCCGAAGCTCCAGCCTCCGGCCTCCTCGAAGCCGCCGTTCGCCAGCAGCGGGCGCAGCGAGAAGCGCAGGTTGAGCTGGCCGTAGTTCGGCGGCAGCGCGCTGTCGCTGACACGGAAGACCATCTCGTAGTCGATCGGCTTCGGCTGCCCGCGCCACTCGTACCGCAGGGCCCCGGTCGGCGCCTGCTGGTCCATGTCCACGGTGGAGCCCGACTCGTCGCGCACGCCGTTGAGTGTGACGCGCCCGCGGCGCAAGTTGAGCCCGGTGCCCTCACGGGTGAACTCGGCCCACACCTGGTGCGGCGGCGCGGCGACGCGGCCAAGATCGATCAGCTCGCGGCCCTCGAAGCGCTTCCCGTCGACTTGCACCGACGCCACCTTGGGGCCCCGCCTCGTCCCCAGCGCCGCGATGGCCCGTGACGCGGCTTCGATGGGCACGACCTCGCCGGCTCTGGTCACGATGAGCCGCCCGGTGTCGGGTCGGGGGGCCGTCGACCGATCCTGGATCGCGACCCCCAACCGGTCCTCCCCTCGCGAGATCGTCACCGCCACCGGGCCTGCCTCCGGAGCCTCCTCGACCACGAAGCCCTCGCCTGCGGTCGGATGCGGGCACAGCACCGTCAGGAACCGGACGTCCCGCCCGCGCTGTCTGGCCACAACGGTCCAGTTGTCGTAGGAGCCCGCCTTGGGGTCGGCGCTGTACGGCTGCCAGCGCGAGCCCCCTACGGCCTCCACGTCCACGTTCCCCGCCCAGTATGCGTGCATCTCCACGCGCCCCGGGTTGTCGGTGCGCGGGTCAAACCCCGTCCAGGAGGCGTGCTTGCCGTCCACCGTCACCTCGCCGGTCGCGCGGGACACTGGCGTGTGGATCTGCCACGTGTAGTCGTGCTCCGCCTCCGCCTCGACATCATCGATCACCACCACGAACTGGTCCTCGACCAGGAGGAACGTCCTCCGCAGCTTCACGCCTGCGTACTCCGTCACCACATCGGCGCTCCGCACGAACTCCGCGTCGATGACGTTCTCGACGACTCCCGCGGTGCTCTTCTCCGGCCCCTCCCCGTCGACCAGCAGCGTGTTGTGCAGGTTCGCCGGGTACAGGTCGTAGCTCACCCAATGGTCGTAGCCCGCATCGACTGCCAGCAGCTCTCCGTACGCGTGGATCACGAAGCTCCCCGCGTCGCCGTGGCTGTAGACCGGGTAGTTCCCCGCGACCCAGGGGTCCTTGCCCTTCAGCCACACCGCGAGGGCGTTCCGCGACCACTCGGTCCGCCAACTGACCTCCTGGCTGACGGGGAAGACGCGCGTCGCGGGGAAGGCGGAGATGGACGGCCTTACCGCGTCGTCGAACAGGCAGAACTCGCGCACCCCGCCGCCGATCGAGCCCCA
>VGFB01000122.1 GCA_016869015.1 Armatimonadota bacterium | reverse complement strand
CGTGCGCGGGTAGTCTTCCATACCCGCCCAGCCTAACCGAAGACCTAACCTGAGTCAAGCGGATAGCCCAGTTAAACTCTAATCTTCTCCGACCGCCTGGTCGCCTCAGCTGCAATGAAGCGGAGGGCCCGGTCCCGCGATGATCCCTCCGCCCAGCACGACCTCCCCCTGGTAGAACACCGCCGCCTGTCCGGGGGCCGGGGCGCGGTGGGGGGTCAGGAACCGCACCCGCGCAGCATCGCCCTGCACGGTTATCTCGGCGGGCCGCTCGGGGCCGCGATACCGCGTCATGACGGTGGCTCCAAAGCGATCGCCGGCTGCGGCGGCGCTCAGATGGAGTTGCGCGACAGTGATCTCCGAGCTGTGCGCATCCTCCTCCGAGCCGACGATCAGCGCGTTGCGGGCCGGGTCCAGACGGACCACGTACCATGGGCCGCCGGCCAGTCCGAGGCCCTTCCGCTGGCCGACGGTGTAGCCCGCGAGGCCCGGGTGCTCCCCCAGTTGCTCGCCCGCCGCGGTCAGGACCGGGCCGGGGCGCAGCGCCTCGGGCGCGCGCTCGCGGACGAGGCGTCGGTAATCGTCGTCGGGGAGGAAGCAGATCTCCTGGCTCTCCTTGCGCTCGGCGACGGGCAGCCCGGCCTCGGCGGCAACGCGCCGCGTCTGGGCCTTCGTCAGTTCGCCCAGGGGGAACCGGGTGCGCGCCAACTGGGCGGGACTGAGCATGTACAGCGCGTACGATTGGTCCTTCGAGGGGTCCGCGCCGCGCGCGAGCACCGTGCCCCGCGCCGTGTCGAGCGTGCGCGCGTAGTGGCCGGTGGCCAGGGCGTCGGCGCCGAGGGCCTGCGCCCACTGCAGCAGCGCGCCCCACTTGATCGCGCGGTTGCAGTCGAGGCAGGGGTTAGGGGTGCGGCCGGCGGCATACGCCTCGACGAACGGCGCGATGACATCGGCCTCGAAGGCCCGCCGGAAGTTCAGCACATGGTGCTCGAGGCCCAGGCGCTCGCACACATCCGCTGCGTCTTGAGCCGACTCGGCGCCGCAGCAGCCCTGCGCGCGGACACCGCCCAGCTCCCCGGTCGGGCACCAGATGTCCATCGTGACGCCCGTGACGCGCCGCCCCTCCCGCGCCAGCAGCAGTGCGGCGACGGAGCTATCGACCCCGCCCGACATCGCCACCACGACGTGTTCGTTGGGCATGACGCCAGGGGACCGCGCAGCTACTCCGGCTCGTCGTCTTGCTCAACCTCCGCCTGGGGCTTCCCCTTCGGCGGCGGGCCGGCCTCGTGAGCACGCTGCTCAACGCTGCGCTCATGGTGCTCGACGGCCAGCCGGCGGATGTCGGTCAGCACGCCCAGCAACAGCGGCGTCGCGGCGAGGATGTTCCACGCGACGAACCGGACGTGCCACCCGAGCGCCAGGCCCGCCAGAAGAGCCAGCGCCAGCCCGCCGAACAGCGCCTCGATGGCCACGACGCTCACGCCTCCCGACCAGTCGCGGCCATGCCACTGGCGGCTGGCCTGGTCGGCGATGGACTGGTAGTACCAGGCGATGAACGCATACGCGATGCCGATCACGATGCAGCTCTGGACCCACAGGCCCAAAGCCAGCCAGATCAGCTTGCCCGCCCCGCCCCCGTCCACGGCGGCGGCGCGCGCCTCCGGCGAGCACAGCAGGTACGCATCCAGCAGCAGCGCGAGGCCCGTCGGAATCCACACCGCCCACGGAGCGAGGTAGCCCGGCGGCGCGACCCGCGGGAGCTTGTCCAGCCGCTCCTTCAGCTCATCCTCGGCCACGTGCACCCGGTCGCGAAGATCCGCCAGGCGGGCCCGGTGCGCCGCCGCTCGCCTTGCCGCCTCCGCGTCAAACGGCGCGTTCTTCGCATCCAACCATGCCTGGAACTCCCCGTAGGCGCTCTGGTAGGACCGCCACAGCACCGGCAGCGCCAGACCCGTGAGGGCGTGGAGCGCGATGAAGACCGTCGTCGCCGGAAGCGAGGCCTCGCGGAAGACGAGCTTCGCTGCCAGCGTGCACAGAACCCAGACCAGGGCGACCAGGGGGACGATGCTGACGCGGCTGGAGCGCGAGGGGCGGGTCAGGATCGACAGGTCATCGGCAATGAGGCGGGACTCCTCGGCCGTGAGTCCGAGCTGTGCCGCGCGGCTGGCGGCGACGGCCTCGGCGACCAGACCGATGACCAGACCGAGGCCCGTGCCCACCAGCAGGATCACCAGCGTGTCGAGCCGATCGAGCCCTCGCGCCCCCCCGCTCCACGGGACGCGCCCGGCGATCAGACAGACCAGATCGAACCCGGCCAGCAGCACGAAGAAGATCCGCCAACCCCAGGGCACCAGCACGGGCGCAGCCCGGCCCGCCGGGGGCTCGTCCAGCAGTTCGCTCAACTCCGGATCGTGAGTAGCCATGGTAGCCTGAGGCTATTCGGCACGCGCGCCGTTGTCAAGAGGCGCGAGGCCCGGCTTGGCCGGTCACTGAGCTGCAGCGATGACCGCCTCGATCGCCTCGCGGTCGTGGTAGCCGGTCAGGTCCGCCCGCACGATGCCGATGGCGTCGATGACCAGCAGTCGCGGCAGCTCCTCCGGGCGGTACGCCGCGCTCACCTCCGCGCCGGCCGGGCTCTCCGGATCCTGCCAGAGCACCGGGAACGTCAGTCCCGCTTCCTCCGCCGACTCCTTGGCCATGTCGAGCGTTCGGTCGACGTTGAGGCCGACCACCTGCAGTCCCTCGCCGGGCTGTTCCAGGTGAAGCGCCTGGATGTCCGGCAGTTGGGCGAGACACGGGACGCAGAGGCTGTCCCAGAAGTACAGCAGGACCGGCCTGCCCCGAAGCTGCGAGAGAGTGACGGACGTGCCGTCGAGGTCGGGCAACGTGAAGTCCGGCGCCACCTGGCCCGTCAGGTCTCCGGGCCCCGGTGCCGGGAGGGGCATCGGCTCCGGCTCGGGCATCGGAACCTCGCTCAGCTGCTCGACGCGCCGGTCCCCCGCTCGCGGCCGGAAGCGAAAGGCCTCGCTCGACACGCCCCCGTTCACCCGAACGTCCTGGTACCGCTCCACCCAGGTCAGCTCCATCTTGAACGCCTGCGTCATCGCGCCCAGGAGCGCCTCCCCAAACTCCTTCCCGACCTCCGCCTCTTCCATCGCCTCGCCTTCGTCTTCGGCGGGCTCCTCCGGCGTCAGTTCCTCGGCGGGCGCCATCGCGCCGAGCATTCCCTCCGGGTTCAGCCGGAACTCGAGCTTCCGTACCAGGAAGTCGTCCCTCCCGATCCACATCCGCTCGGTGTGGCCGCCCTTGAGCGCCAGGCTCAGCACGTACACCGGCGCGCCGGAGTAGACCCCGGTGCGCTCCACGGTCGCCTGCTCGACTCTCTCCGAGAGGTCGACCCCGTCCAGCAGCGATGGCAGGTCGATCATCTCGCCGAAATCCGCCGGGGCGTCGCTGTCCAGATCCCGGATCTCGCGGAGAGTCCCTGGAGCCGGGTGCCGGGTATACTCGCGGGTGACGTCCTGGTGAGCATAGACATGTCGCCCGTCGCAGACCACCGTGCGGGTCCCGCCCCCGCCCGACATCGTCGACGCCAGCCGCAACCGGTTCGGCCGCTGGAAGCAGGCCGTCTGCTGGATGCTCACTCGCTGGCGCATCCCGAAGACCCGCATGTCGGCACTGGCCTTGCCCGTGAGGGACAGGTCTTCCACCTGCGCGTACGTCTGAGCGACGCGGGCCAGAATGGCCTCCGCGTCCAGCTCTTGTGCCCACCCGGGACCGGTCAGCACGATCAGCGCGGCCCAAGTCGCGAGCGATCGTCGCATGGGGTGACCTCCAGGATGTCGGCTCTCCGGCTCACCTCCCGACAGTTGACCGTCGGGCGGAGCAGTACCTCCGTCCGCATGTCCGCCCACTGTGCCTTTACAGCGCCGAACCGCGGATGTAGAATGCGCCGCGTTGCGCGGATTCGGGCAGGAGCGGCCATGCTGACCACCAACATCCCGAAACTGGGCGTGCCCGGCGATGACTTCGCCTGGCTACAGGACGAGGTGCGGCGGCTGTTGGCCGCGTGCCGGATCGAGGCCCACGACGGCACGGTGCTCTATACGCCCGATGCGGGGCGCCACTACGGGGCGCTGTGGACGCGTGACTTCTGCTGCATGGTGGAGGGAGCGCCCCGCCTCATCCCGACGGAGCACATCGCGGCCGGCATCGACTATCTCCTTCACCGGCAGCGGGAGGACGGGGCCCTCCCCGATCGCGTGGAGCCGGACGGGACGCCGATCTACTGCGCCGGGCCGCCACACGCGCCGCTGGGCGAGAAGCCCCCGACCGACAACCCGCAGCTCCTGGTGAAGCTGGTCGGCGAGTACTTCGCGCTCACCACGGACTTCGCGTTCGTGGAGGCTCGCCTGGAGGCCCTGTGGCGCGCGCTGGAGTCTCTGCCTCGCTCCGCCGATGGGGCGGTGTACATCGACCCGGCCGCACCGCACGCCGGCTACGGCTTCACCGACACGGTCGCGAAGACGGGGGCCGAGTGGTTCTCGACGCTGCTGCTGTGGGAGGCGTGGCAGGTCCTGGGCAAGATCGCGCGGCGCCTCGAGGACCACGAGCGGGCGCACGAGGCCTACGAGCAGGCCGATCGGGTCCATCGCACGTTCCCCCAGTTCTGGGATGACGAGTTCGGCATGGTGCGCGCCGCGACGTATGAATGCCGGCAGTACGACCTCTGGGGCGGCGCGTACGCCGTTCGCATCGGCGCCGTCGGCAGCAAGCAGCGACACGCCATCGCGCAGTTCCTGGTCGACCTCCACCCGCACTGGGCGCTGCGCGGGCATGTGCGGCATCTCGTGGCGGGACAGTACTGGGAGCGGAGGCTGCTCCCCGTCCCCCACGACACCTACCAGAACGGCGGCTACTGGGCGGTGCCGACCGGCTGGGTCGCCCGCTGCCTGCTGTCGGCCGGGCATGGCGACCTCGCCCACGGACTGGTGCGCGACCTGCTGGCCGAGTTCCGGCACAACGGCGTGCACGAGTGGATCGGCCAGGCCGAGCGCGCGCTGCCGGGGTACGTGGCTGGCGCCGCACTCCTGCTGGACGCCGTGAAGGCGGAGCAAGCCGGCCATGGATGAACCCGCGGGTGGGCCCGCGAAGTCCGTGGAGGCCTATGTGACGCTCGACGGCTCGCGCGTGCTCGAGCTGATCCGCCCCGAGCGCGGGGGCTCGCCGAACCTGAGCGTCGCCGAGGCCGTCGTGGAACCCGGGCAGTCCACCCGGCGTCATCTTCATCGACGCTCCGACGAGGTGTACTACATTCTAGAGGGGAAGGGAACTGTGACGCTGGGGGCGAAGGGATACGAGGTCGAACCCGGCAGTTGCCTGCTCCTGCCCGCCGGAAGCGTTCACTCCGTCCGCTGTGACGGGCCCGAGGCCTTGCGGATCCTCTGTCTCTGCGCGCCGCCGTACACACACGATCAGACGATCTTCGCTGACTGATGGCACATCTCTCCGACCCCGACATCGACGCGCGCATCCGACGCATTGAGGGCGTCACCGGCAAGCCGGTCATCCTGCGGCCGGTGCGCCCTTCGTGCCGCTGTTTCCGCGGGCGGGTCGTCGAGCGCAGTCACTGCTTCCTGATCGAGTACCGTGACGAGCAGCCCGGCTACTTCTGGGACCTCGATCTCCTCCGGGAGCTGCTCGACTGCGTGGAACAGCAGCGCGGCCGCAACGTCACCCTCTATGACGGAGACGTTCAGTACGTGGAGGTCACCACGCGCCGCCCCTTCCGGCGCACGCGCCCCCCGCGGCGGACCGAAGACCCATGACGCGACCCGTGGCCCTCGCCATCATCATCGTCGCGGCTCTGCTCGCGGCTGTGACGCTCTATGCTCTCGTGGCCCCGGCGGGCGGCTTCACGGACAACACGCCCGTGGCCCGCGTCAACGGCGAGACGATCACCCGCGGCCGGCTCGAGGCGGCTCTCCATGCCGCCCACGGGGGCGACGGCCTCCAGACGCTGGTCGACCGGCGGATCGTCGAGCAGCGGGCGCGCGAGATGGGCCTGAGAGTCGAGCCCTCCCACATCGAGACCCTCCTGGCCCAGGAGGAGATGCAGGCCGGGGGCCCGGAGCAGCTTGACAAGCGCCTCGCCGCGGAGGGCCGCACCCGGGACGATCTGCGCGACGAACTCGCCGCTCAGGCGCGGGCCGATCGGGTCCTCGAAGCCGAGGTGCAGGTCGGCGAGACGGACATCCGGGCCTACTACGACGCGCACGCGGAGGAGTTCCGGCGAGGGGAGATGGTCAGGGCGCGCCTGCTGCTCCTCGATACGCGCGCCACGGCGCAGACCCTCCTCGACGTGATGGATCATCCTGACTTCGACTTCGCCCAGTGGGCGCGGCAGATCAGCGTCGACCCCGCCACGAAGGACCAGGGCGGCGACATGGGCTGGATCGAGCGCGGCGACTACGCCAAGGAGCTCACCGACGCGGCCTTCAGGCTGAAGCCCGGGCAGCACACCGGCATCATCGAGTACCCGGACGGGTACGCCATCATCCGCGTCGAGGCCCGCAAGCCCGGGGGCCGCCAGTCCCTCGAGGAGGTCCGCCAGACCATCGACAGTCTCCTCCGCAACCAGAAGCTCTCCGCGCTCCGCTACACCTGGCCCGCCGAGCAGCGCAAGCAGGCCCGCGTCACCATCCGCGACCCCAAGCTCCGCCGCGCCTACGAGGCCGTGCGTGAGAACTGAACCGCGCTACTTCACCTCCACGAACTCGTACGTCAGGTCCTCCCCCTTGACGCGGCACTGGTAGAACCCCTTCTCTGGCGAGCCGTCGTGGTTGTCGCGGCCGAAGGCGAGGCAGCGGCCTGCGGGTCGCCCGACCCGCGCCGTTGCCGTCCGTGCAGGTCTTCCCGCCTGCGAGGTCAATACCTCAGCCAAGCGCCGTTGCAGGAGGGATCGCGATGCCATCTTGCATGACCCGTCGCGAGGCGATTCGGAGCGCGAGCGCGGCAGCCCTCGGAGGAACCGCGATGCTGTCACAGGCACTGCCGTCGACCGCTCAGCGCCGGAACACTGCGCGCAGCAGGCCGAACATCATCTTCATCCTCGCCGACGACCTGGGGTACGGCGATCTGGGCTGCTACGGGCAGGAGGTCATCCGCACCCCGTATCTGGACCAGATGGCGGCCGAGGGGATGCGGTTCACCGACGCCTACGCCGGCAGCACCGTGTGCGCGCCGTCCCGGTGCGCGCTGATGACGGGGCTGCACACCGGGCACTGCCGGGTGCGCGGCAACGCGCTTGTGCCGCTGCAGCCCGAGGACCTGACCGTCGCCGAGCTGCTGAAGGGCACGGGCTACGCGACGGGGATCGTCGGGAAGTGGGGTCTGGGCGAGCCCGACACCCCGGGCGTTCCGAATCGGCAGGGCTTTGACTACTGGTTCGGCTACCTCAACCAGGCCCACGCGCACGACTACTACCCCGAGTACCTCTGGCGAAACGAAGAGAGGGTGGAGCTGCCCGGCAACCTCAACGGCGCGCGCAGCGAGTACTCCCACGATCTGTTCACCCAGGAGGCCCTGGAGTTCGTGCAGGGCCACGCGCAGGAGCCGTTCTTCCTGTACCTGGCGTACACCATCCCGCATGCCAACAACGAGCGCGGGCGGGACACGGGCGACGGCATGGAGGTCCCCACCGATGAGCCCTACTCGGACCGCAACTGGCCCCAGCCGCAGAAGGGCCACGCGGCGATGATCACCCGGATGGACCGCGACATCGGCACGCTTTTCTCGCTGCTGAGAGACCTCGGCATCGACCGGGACACGATCGTCTTCTTTACCAGCGACAATGGGCCGCACCAGGAGGGCGGTGTCGATCCCGCCTTTCACCGCAGCAGCGGCCCGTTGCGGGGGCTCAAGCGCGACCTGTACGAGGGCGGGATCCGCGTGCCGATGCTGGTGCGTTGGCCGGGGATGATCCAGCCCGGGGTCAGCGACTTCCCCGGGGCCTTCTGGGACTTCCTGCCCACGGCCTGCCAACTCGGCGGCGCGCAGCCGCCCCCGGGCCTGGACGGGCAGTCTGTTCTGCCCAGCCTCTTCGGCCGGCCGCAGGAGCGGCGCGCCCCCTTGTACTGGGAGTTCCACGAGCGCGGCTTCGAGCAGGCCGTCCGCCACGGCCGCTGGAAGGCCGTCCGCCACGGCCTCGACAAGCCCCTCGAGCTCTACGACCTCGCCGCCGACCTCGGGGAGACCCGCAATGTCGCCCGGGACCAGCCGACTGTCACGGCCGAGATGAACGAGTGCCTGCGAAGCGCGAGGACCGACTCGAAGGAGTTCCCGGTGAAGGCGGCGAACTAGCGGGGGACGCAGGGCGTACACGCGCCCAACTCCGAAGGAGGACCAGCATGAGAAGGCCAGGCTTCACGCTGATCGAGCTTCTGGTTGTCATCGCCATCATTGCGATCTTGGCGGCGATCCTGTTTCCCGTCTTCGCCCGCGCCCGTGAG
>VGFB01000121.1 GCA_016869015.1 Armatimonadota bacterium | reverse complement strand
ACGTAGGCACACCAGAGCGCGAGGGCCACCGCCGCGCCCGCCTCCTCGTGGGCGGCGAAGAGGTAGGATCCGTACCCGGCCGTAACGCCCGGCATGTTCAGCCCCAACGCCCCGCCCAATACGCACTGGAGCTTGTAGAAGAGGTAGAAGAGCCAGAGGCTCAGGCACACCTCGCCGCTCAGCAGGTACGAGAACCCCACGACCAGCGGGTAGATCGTCGCGTTCATCCACGCCGCGTACGACCAGGGACGCTCCCGCAGCATCTCGTTCAGCGGCCAGTTCAGCGGCACCTCGGGCACCGCCGGGATGAACTTGTGCACCCCGTTGAGCGTGCGGATGACGGTGATCAGCAGCACCGCGATCCAGAGCAGCCGGTTGCGGTAGAGCGCGTTGAGCGAGCGGCCGGGATCCGGCGCCGCCACCATCTCGACCGGCAGTTGCACGAGCGGGAAGGTGAACCGCTCGTACTCGACCCACTGCCGGCGGACGAGCACCGACAGCGAGACGAACGCCACGTACATCCCCAGCGTGAAGATCGTCCAGGCGAGCATCGGCGTGAGCCAGTGGCCCCATGGCAGGGCTTGGCCCCCCGGGAGACCCTCGAAGAACCACCGCGCCGAGGCCTCATCATCGATCCACAGGTATCTGGGCAGCCGCGGCAGCACGGAACGCTCCCAGCCGTTCTCGGGGGAGGCGTAGTACCGGGGGGCGATGATGTGCGGCACGAGGTAGCGCATCAGGCCCGAGGAGGGGATACCCGAGGCCACCGTGATCATCGACCAGACCGCGATCATCTCACCGGAGGAGAGCGGTCGCCTCCGCTTCAGCTTCCGCCAAAGCGGGCCGGCCACGAGCGAGAGGAGCAGCAGCACGAGCAGAGCGCCGATGGGGAAGTGGTTCCCGGCGATGAACGTCGCGCCGATCTGGTTGTCGTTGTACGGGGTGATCCCGCACAGCACCAGCACGCAGGCGAGCCCGATGAGCCCGGCGCGCAGGCCCACGGGCACGCGAGACACGGTGTCATCGGTCGAAGTCGACGAGAGGGTCTGGGACGCGCCGGGGTCCATTGTTGGTGCGGGGTTCGGCACGTGACGGACGGGGCCCTTTGTGGGGGCCCATGGGGGCAGGGGTGGTCGGCGCCGACGCTGCTGCTCGGATGCCGGGCATCGGGCAGCCAAGTGGGCAAAGCCGTGGAAGGCCGCGCTGCCGTGCAGGAGAACCACCGACAGGTCGCGTATAGTACTGGTCAGGTGGGCTTTGGCCGCGGTCGGCTGTGCCAGTGACGTGACTGACCGGCAAGTGGTGGATGGCCCACAAGAGGGAAGCCAACATGGAACAGTGGAAGCCGACGGCCAGGCTGTCGTTCAAGGGGGCGCGGTTCGCGGAGTGCGCGCTGGAGGTTTCTGCCCTCCGGGAAGTCGAGCAGTTCCAGGTGTTGGTGACCAAGACAGCACAGGCGATCTGGCGGGCCGAGAACCCCGACCGGGAGAGAGTCCCCAAGGGCTTCGATCGCGCCACGAGGCTCTGGGTCCGCGCGCTCACCGCTGGCAGTGTAGTCGTGGAGTTGGAGGAGCGCACTGACGTCCATGAACAGCGTCTTCCTCTGGAACCAGAGCCTACGTACGTCGACAAGGCCGTGTGTCTGCTCAAGGACGTGTACCGGCGCATGGAGGACGGAGTGCTACTGCCTGATGGCTTCCCTGGAGCCCTCATTGAGGACTACTACCGGTGGGGGGAGACACTTGAGGGGGGTGAGTCGGTCGAGATCGACTCGCCGCTGGGTGAGCCCGCCCGCCTGACTGGTGCTTCGCGTGCGCGACTGCGACGGTTCGCCGAGGCTCGTTACGAGGGACCTGTTGACCTGACAGGCGAGGTGCTGGAGGCGGACGTGAGACAGCAGCGCTTCCAGATCTGGCCGCCCGGCGGAACTGGCGTTCCGGTCAGCTTCCGCTCTGAACAGGAGGACCAAGTGACCCTTGCACTGCGTGACCACAGGAGTGCGCGACTTCGTGTCGTGGGCCGAGGCGAGTACGACACCAGAGGCAGCCTGGCCCGAGTCACGTCGGTCGACGCACTGCACGTAGTGTCCGGCCAGGCCAGAGCTTACGACCCCTCAGTTCCGCCCATAGAGGCTGTGATTGATCAACTCGTCAGGGAGGTCCCGAGCGCTGCATGGGCCAGCGTCCCGGATGACCTCATTGAGAACCTCGACCACTATGTGTACGGGACACCGAAGGAATGAGACAGGCCTTCGCGGACACGGGGTACTGGCTCGCCGTCGCCCGCCCCCGGGATCAGTGGAATGAGGCGGCGGGCCGGGCCAAGACAGAGCTGGGCGAGTGCATCCTGGTGACCACGGACGAGGTGCTAACCGAGTTCCTGGCAGGAATGGGGGGCTTGGGCCCGGACCTTCGCCGTCTGGCGGTGAGTGTTGTGCGGAAGGTCCTGGACGACGCCAACATCCGGGCGCTCCCCCAGTCCCGCGAATCGTTCCTCCGCGGGGTGGCGCTCTACGACCAGCGGCTCGACAAGGGCTACAGCTTGGTGGACTGCATCTCGATGACGACGATGCACGCGGAGGGCCTGACCGACATCCTCACCAACGACCACCACTTCGAGCAGGAGGGCTTCCGGGTTCTGATACAGAGGCCGGAGGTCTGACCTCAGCCCCGTCGCGCGCCCGACGCCCCCCATAGGATCCCCCCGGCGGAGCGACATCGTCAGGGCAGCGTACCCCCGACGCCGGGCGCCAGCCGCAGAGCCTGTTCGAGGGCCCGGCTGGGCCCGTCGAGCAGGCCGATCCCCCACTGCTCGAAGTTGGTCTTGATGGCGCTGTACGCCTGCTCGGGGCTGACGTTCGGCTGGGTGAGGACCTGCTGGATGACGAGGAGTTGCTGCGGGCTGAGGGCCGGCGGGAGCGTTCGGGCGTAGGCCTCCAGACGGTCCGCGGCCTGAGAGGGCGTCTCCGCCGTGGCCACCATCTGCAGCGCAGCGAGGGTCCCCGCGGACGCGTTGGACCCCAGTAGCTGGGTCGTCATGAGCGTGATGCTGTCGCGCCCGCCCTCGCGCCAGGTTTCCTCATCGAGGTTGCGGATGGCCTGGGCAATCTGACCGATCTGCCCCTTCGCTGCGGCGACTTCCCGCTGGTGGGCCTGGTCGATCTGCTGGGAGATCCGGCGGGCTTCCTCGGGAGTGAACAGCTGTGGACCGCGCGGGTTCGCCCCTTGCGCTTCGGCCGAGGGTTGCGGGTTGTTCGGGAGCGGTTGTTGTGGCGCGTCGAGCGGCGCGGGCGCGGGGGTCGTTCCGTCGGGCAGCGGTTGCGTCTGGGGTTGCGGGGCCGGCGTCGGCGTCTGCAGGGCGTTCGGCTGCTCGGCGCTGGGCTGATCGGGCGTCGGCACGGTGGTTGGGTTGGGCGTCGGCTCGGGGGCCTGCGTTTGGGGGCCCCGCCGGGCGAGTCCCCCGGGCAGGAACAGCCACAACAGGATCGCCACCGACGCCAGCACTGTCAGCCCCGCCGCTACCTTCGCCTGCCAGGGCATCTTCCGGCGGACATCCTCCGGGGGCGCCGCTGCCGCGCCCGCGGCGGCAACGGGCGAGGCCGGCTCTCCTGTCTCCTCGTCGAGCCCCTGCAGCTTCGCCAGCGCCCGGCGCGCCTTGGCATGACCGGGATCGGCGGCCAGGGCCGCCCGCAACGCGCGCTCGGCGGCCTCCGCCTGGCCGAGTTGTGAGAGCAGCATTCCGGCGTTGTAGTGCCCACCGGCATCGGTGGGCCGCAGCGCCGAGTACCGCTGCGCCGCCTCGGCCGCCTCCTCGCGTCGTTCCGTCCGGAAGTACGCCTGCGCGAGGTGCTTCCATGCGTCGGCGTTCGACGGGTCGCGAGCCGTGATCATCTCCAGCGACCGGATCGCGGCCCCGTAGTTGTGCTCGTTCAGTTCCTGTACGGCGCGATCGAGCGGGTCCATGCGTCCCTCGGGTCGCGGGTCTTGTCGAGATTAGGGACAGGCACCAGTTTCGGCCGGACGTCTCGGCCGAAACTGGTGCCTGTCCCTAGTTCCGACCCTCCATGCGCGCGCGCTGGATCTCGGCGCGGCGGACGGCATCGGCCAGGACCTCGGTTGCGTAGTTCGAGACGGCCGTGTTGTTCTGTCGCAGCGCCTGGTCAATGTAGTAGTAGGCCTGGTCGGCGGAGGTCGCGTTGGCCAGGACCTGCGCAATCTGCAGCTTCACCCCCGGAGGCAGGACGCTGCGGAGATCGCGCGAGTGGAACTCCAGGTCCCGCGCCGCATGCCGCGCGCTCGGGGCGTTGGTGATCACGCGCATCACCTCGGCGGCGCCGAACGACAGCCCCTGCGGCACCATCGAAGGCCCGGTCGTCGCCAGCGCGGTCTGCAGAATGGGCCAGAAATCCGGATCATTGCAGGCCGGATCGCGCCGCAGCCATTCCGCGAGGTAGCCCAGGGCTCCCTGGATCTCCTCGCGTTCGGCCTGGTCCATCGCCTCCGCGACGCGTTGCGCGTCGTCAGGGGAGAACAGCGGCCGCGGCTGTTGGGGCTGGGGCTGAGGCTGCCCCTGAGGTCCCGGCTGGGGCTGGGGCGCCGGCGCCCGCTGTGGCGCGGAAGCCGCTCGAGGCGCCGCTTGGGGCGCCGGGGTCGGACCTGTGTCCGGGCCCTCGGAGGCGCCCTCGGGCGCTGTCTCGCCGGGGCCCTCGCTCGCCGCCGCCGCGAGCTCACTGAGTGGGATCGGCAGGCCGGGGTGAGCGTACTGCTGTTGACTCGGGTCTTGCGCGGCCGGACGCTGCCAGAGCTGCCGCCAGACCTGCTGTGCCGCGGGTGTTGCCTGATCGGGCTGCTTCGCCTCGGGCATCGGCTGGATCGGGGGACGCTCCGCAGGGGAGGGCGTCGGCAGTTGTCCGCTGCCCGGCTGGTACTGGGGCTGCGTGGGTTGGGGCAGCCGCTCGAGCGAGGGGTCGTTCGCGTTTGCCTGGTCCGGAGGCGGGGTCGTGATGCCCGCCGGAGACGGTTGCGGGTCCTGTGTCTTCGGCCCGCGATTCGCCGGGCCGCCGGGCATGAACAGCCACGCCACGATGGCCAGCGATGCGAGGACGGTCAGTCCGGCGGCGACCTTTCCCTGCCAAGGCGTCGGGCGCCGCTCGCTCGACGAGGGCGTCGGCGTCGCCGGCGCCGCAGGCGCCGGAGGGGTCTCCTCGGTCAGCTTGTGGAGCGCCTGTCGGGCCTTCGCGTGGCCGGGATCGACGGCGAGGGCCGCCCGCAACGCCCGGTCGGCGGCGTCCCGCTGCCCCACCTGCAGCAGCAGCATTCCCGCGTTGTAGTGGCCCCCGGCGTCCGCCGGCCGCAGGGCGGCGTACCGCTGCGCAGCGTCGGCGGCGTGCTGCTTGTCGCCCGCGGCGTGGTAGGCGCGCGTGAGCTGCTTCCAGGCCTCGGCGTTCATCGGGTCCTGGCCCGTCAGCAGCTCCAGGCTCCGAATCGCGCTGCCGTAGTTCCGCGCCTCTAGCTCCGCAACCGCCCGGTCAAGTAGCTCCACTGGCGCTTCCACCTCGAGTTGGCAAGCTCGCGAGTTCGAAGGCTGCGACCGACAGCTGCTGCGCCGCGGATCGGGTCACTCAAGCTACACGGCCGCTCAACCGACGGGTTCTCTCCCCAAGAAGCCGGCGAGCTTGTAGACTCGCCAGCTTGCGAACGTCCGTCAGACGAGCCCCGCGATCAGGTCGCCCGCCTCGGAGGTTCCGACGCCGCTCTGGGTTGACAGGTCGCCGAGCTTCCCGGAGGCCAGCGCCTGTGCGACGGCGCTCTCGATGCTGTGGGCCACGGCCGTCTCGCCCAGGTGCTCCATCATCATCCCCGCCGCGGCGATCGATGCCACCGGGCAGATCACGTTCTTGCCCGCGTGCTTCGGGGCGCTCCCATGGATCGGCTCGAACATCGAGACGCCCTCAGGGTTGATATTCCCACTTGCGGCGACTCCCATTCCTCCCTGGATCATCGCGCCCAGGTCGGTGATGATGTCGCCGAACATGTTACAGGTCACCAGGACGTCAAACCACTCGGGGTTCTTCACGAACCACATGCAGGCCGCATCGACGAAAGCGCGCTCCTGCTTGATGTCCGGGTACTCGGCGCCCACGTCGGCGAAGGTCCGCCGCCAGAGGTCATGCCCGTAGGTCAGGACGTTCGCCTTATCGACCAGTGTCAACGTGTGGTTCTTGTTCCGCTTGCGCGCCAGCTCGTAGGCCCAGCGGATGATGCGCTCGGTGCCCTTGCGGGTGTAGATGGCCGTCTGCGTGGCGACCTCATCGGGCGTGTTCTTCTTCAGCCAGCCGCCCACGCCGCAGTAGAGGCACTCGGTGTTCTCGCGGACCACGACGAAGTCGATGTGCTCGGGGCCCTTGTCCCGAAGCGGCGTCTCGACGCCCGGGTAGAGCTTGATCGGGCGGAGGTTGACGTACATGTCGAACTCGAACCGGATCTTCAGGAGGATCCCGTGTTCGAGGATCCCCGGCTTGACCCGATCATCGCCGACGGCCCCGAGGTAGATGGCGTCGAACTGGCGCAACTCGGCGAGCTCGGCCTCGGTGACGATCTCGCCGGTCCTCAGGTACCGTTCGGCGCCGATCTCGTAGGTGACCGTCTCGTACGTGACCCCGTGCTTCGCGGTCGCGGCGTCGAGGACTTTGAGCCCCTCGCGCACGACCTCCGGCCCGACTCCGTCACACGGCAAGACTGCAATCTTGTACATGGCCCTGCCAAGCCTCCCATCCTGCGAACGGCCTCCGCCGTCGCGGTGAGACCGGATTATAGCACCCTTGCTGTCCGCGAGGAAGGGGGCGGAGGGGTCGCGCTCCCGGCACGGCGCCGTCGGATGGCGCGGCCTGGCCGCCACGAGAGGCCGGCCGCACAGGTCTCGCCGAGGCGCGAGGGGAATGGGCGGAGGCCGGGGCGTCGATGAAGGGACGGGCTCGGCGACGTCCCCACCGCACCGGCGAAGCAACTTCGGGGACCGAGGCCCGGACTCCCCGCGGCGCGAGTTCGGGGTCAGTCTCCACGACATCGGAGGTCTTGCTGTGAAGCCATCGCTACATGCCGTGATTCTGGGCGGAGGGCTGTCGTTCGAGGAGCAGGTGAAGCTCGCCTCGAAGGTCGGGCTGCTGGGCGTCGACACGGGCATCGAGGCCATTGCCGCGCTGGTGGACGCGAAGTCCCTGGACGGAGCCCGGGAGTTCTTTGCGGAGCAGAACGTACAGCCCGGGGTCTGGGGGCTACCGGTGAACTGGATGGGCGACGAGGACACGTTCCAGGCCGGGCTTTCGAAGCTCGGGGAGCACGCGAAGCTCGGCGCGGCGATCGGCTGCCCGCGCTGCGTGACGTGGATCCCCCCCGTAGCCGACGACCCGGCGGCGATGCGGAAGCTCGCCGTCAGCCGCTTCGCCGAGTGCGCGAAGGTGCTGGGCGACCACGGCTGCCGGCTCGGGCTGGAGTGGGTCGGCCCCAAGACGATCCGCGTGGGGAAGACCGAGTTCCTGTGGCGGATGGACCAGCTCCTCGACATGGAAGCCGACATGGGTCAGCCGAACGTCGGGCTGCTCGTGGACAGCTTCCACTGGTTCACCGCGGGGCACACGCCCGCGGAGTTGGAGGCCGTTTCGGCCGACCGCATCGTGCACGTGCACCTCAACGACGCCCCCGACAAGCCGCGCGACGAGCAGATGGACATGGAGCGGCTGTTGCCCGGCGAGGGCATCATCGACCTCAAGGGCTTCCTGAGTGCGCTCAGGAACGTGGGCTACCAGGACTACATGGGCCTGGAGACCTTCGGCAAGACGCTGCCCGCCCTCCCGCCCGAGGAAGCCGCGCGCAAGGCCAAGGAAGCGGCGGACAGCGTGTTGGCGCTGGTCTGACGGCCGGGGAGGGGCGGGGGCAACACCAGGGGCAGCGTCGGGGCAGAGACGGGAGCGGCGGCTTGCGCTGCCAGGCCGTGGCGTTCCCCGAGGGTGCCCCCGATGTTTCCCCCGCATCTTCCCGGACGTTCCCCCTGCTGCGGAGAGCGAGTGGCAATGCCCACTTTCGTCTGCGATCTCCACATCCACATTGGCGCGTCGGCGGATGGGCGGCCGGTGAAGGTCACGGCGTCCCGCGAGCTGACCTTCGAGAACATCGCCCGCGAATGCGTGCAGCGGAAGGGTGTGCAGGTCGCGGGCATCGTCGATTGCGGCTCGCCGCGCGTGATGGAGGACATCTACAACCTCCTGTCCTCCGGCGAGATGACCGAGCTGCCCGGGGGAGGGCTGCGGTACCGGGATCAGCTGACCATCATTCCCGGCTCGGAGATCGAGACGCGGGAACAGGCGACTTCGAGGACAGACGACGGGACTCGCAACGACCCGAGTTCCGCTGTCAGTCCCCGAGCGAGCCATCACGTGAGCTACTTCCCCGGGCTGGAGGGGCTGAAGGCGTTCGTTGGGGTCTTGTCGCGGCATGTGACGAACATCGAGCT
>VGFB01000120.1 GCA_016869015.1 Armatimonadota bacterium | reverse complement strand
TCATCGGCATCAGCTCGTAGGCCGTCAGGAACCCGGTCGCGCCCCCCGCCCGCACCCCATTGATGTACACCTCCAGGTCTTCGTCATGGTGCGCCATGAAGACCGGGCCGCCGGGCAAGTCGACCTCCCGCAGCCGGACCGTGCGGCGCAGCCAGACCTCGGGCGTCAGCCACTCGGTGCCGATCCCGGCGCCGGGCGTTCCGGGCATGCCGAAGCCGCCTGGACCGCTTGGCCACGCGGAGTCGTCGAAGCCCGGCCGCTGCCAGCCCTCGGCGGGCGGGACGGTGGTGTACGGCTAAGTCGCCTCGCCCCAGGGCACGACGACGCGCATCGTGGCGGGATCGAAGCTGCGCGCCTGCGGGCGGACGGGTTGGTGGTGGCAGCGGATGCAGTGGCGGTCGAGGATGGGCTGAACGTCGGCGAGGAAGCTGAAGGCGGGCGAGGCGGGTCCCAGCGGCAACGGCCCCTCGCGCATTGCCTGCGAGGAGTTGCGGCACGGGGGCGCGGAGTTCTTGCTCTCGTGGCAACCGACGCAGGAGACGGCCTCGCCGGGTTGGAGCGTTACCCAACTCCGCATGGTCTGCGCCGTGAAGCCGTCAGCGTCGAGGGCCTGGAAGTACAGCGGGGTGCGCGCCGGGACGGTGAAGCACGCGGAGCCGTCGGCGTAGACGGGCGTGGTTCCCAGGACCCGCTTCACGTCCCACGCGCCCTGCACGGAGATCGGGGTGCTGATCAGCGCGCCGCCTGCCGGGCCGTGGTTGCGGTTCTCGCCGATCCCCGCCGCGCGAAACTCCAACGCGACCACCCGCAGGCTGCGGATCGTGCCCCGCGGGACCCCGGCGAGGCCCGGCCCGTCATGGATGTCGTGAAGGTAGACGGTGCCGGTGTCCTTGCGATAGTCCACGACGGTCGACTGAACCGGCGGAACGGGCCGGGGCGCGAGCGGGATCGGCTGGTTGCAGGAGATGGCGGGGTCGGAGGCGAGGAGCTCCCGGCGGCCGTCGGCGGTGACGAGGTAGATGCCGAACCACGGCGCACCCTCGGGACGCAAAGCGACGAGGAACTCGGTCTCGCTCAGCGGGTAGGGGTACTGGAACTGGTCGCCCGTCTGACCGTAGGCGTCGATGCGGGCGGCCTCCGTCGGACGTGTCGGGCAGATGAGCTGTGCGCCGGAGTTCTCCTCACGGCCCAGGGCGGGGTCGATGATCCCCAACCACCCGTTCTGCTTCGTGTGGTGCCCCGCGAAGGTCGCCACGTACCGGCCCGTGCCGGGGATGGCCCGCGCGTGCAAGATCGCGGTCGGGAACCAGGAGTTATTGCCGTACAGGGCCGTCTGCCCCGCGCCGTCCGGGTGCATGATGAAGAGGCCCTGGGGGAAGATCTGGCCGCGGTCGTTGTACTCCCAGCGCGTGTAGATCACCCGGCCGTCGGGGGTGACGGTCGGGAAGTTCGTGTGCACCTGATCGTACCCGAGGCGGCGCAGCCGCCGGCCGTCCGCGTCGCAGGTGTAGAGGTTGCTGACCTCCGTCCACCAGCAATCGACGGTCTGCACGCAGCGAGTCGAGCTGAAGACGAGGTCGCCCCCAGGCAGATAAGCACCCTCGTAGTCGGCCAAGCCCAGACCCGAGGTGATCTGACGGATCCGGCCGTCGGCGAGGGTCAACTCGTAGAGGTGGTAGTCGTCCTCGTTGAGCGACCGCTTGTGGGCGTAGAGAACGCGCGTCGCGTCATGGGACACGTCCGGGTCGCGGATCACGCCGCCGGGATCGTCGAGCAGCGCGCGCACCGTACCGTACAGCCCGTCCAGCTCCAGCAGGCAGAGGCTCGAGCCGGGCATGAAGTGGCGCTCGTGCTGCGCGTCGGACTGGCCCTCGGTGTAGGCGTAGTGTGAGCCGCCGAGATCGTAGTGCTTGGTGAAGACGATGCGCCGCAGCCGGTCGGCGTGCGGGGCGAGGAGCTCGCGCCGGCGGGCCTCGTGAGCGGCGACGTCCACCCGGGCGACATCGGCCAGGCCAGCCTGCCGCGCCCAGTCGGCCAGCACCTCGGGGGGAGGCTGGGCGGAGGGGAACGCGACGGCGTCCAGAGTGATGGCGCAGAGCAAGAGAGGCATGGGCCGAAGAGCGTCGACGCGCGGGACCGCTCGCAGTCGCGCGCGCAGCCTAGCGCATGAGATGCAGTGACGTGACGGCTCGGACCTGCCCACCGGTCGGACTACGGGCCTCCAGACGGACGAGGTAGATCCCCGCGGGCGCCAGGGGCCCGGCGCTCGTGCGGCCGCTCCACACGAGCCGTTGGGGCCCGGCACCCACGGGCCGGTCCTCGGCGACGACGGCGACGGGACGGCCAGCCAGGTTGACGATGGCGGCGGTTACCTCGGCCGGGGCGGAGAGAGCGAAAGCGATCTCGGCGCCCCCGTTCGGCGTGGGTTGGGCGATCGCCCCGGTGAGCGAGACGCCGGCCGAGGCCGCCGTCGGCGACGCACCGCCCAGAAGCGGAGAGTAGTCCACGCGCCCATACCGGAAGTCGTCGAGCTTGTCGTAGATCCGGGCATCGATCAGCTCGGCTGAGGTCATGCCGAAGTCGTTGCCCTCGGCCTTCACGGCGTTGGCGGTCTCATTGTAGATGAACCACTCGTTGGTGGTGCGGAAGAGGTTGCCGCCCTGATCATCCTCCCGCGCGTTGCCGAGGTTGCCCAGGCGGCATTTCGCGCTCCCGTGGAGCGCCACAGCCATCCCACAGTTGCGGAAGATGTTCGCGTACACCTCGGGATTGCCGGCGCCCCAGACATCCAGGGCGACGTCGGCGCGATCGAACAGGTTGTCGGTCACGAGGCCCGAGCAGTCGGTGAAGGTCAGGCCGCCGAGGTAGTCGGCGGGGGCCTGGCCGGACGGCAGGACGCCGAACCGGTTGCCGCTGACCTTGCAGTACGAACCCGGACCGCGGCAGATGATCCCCACATTGGCGTTGAGGTAGTTACGCTGTCCGGCCTCGGTGTCGCCGATGTGCTGCGAGCCGCTGTCGGCGGAGATGTCGATCCCTGTGAGGAGGGGCTTGCCGGTGTTGCCGGCCGTGTTGCAGCCGAAGTAGTTGCCCTGGATGATCGTCTGGGCGCCGCCGTTCATCCCGATCAAGATGCCGGTGCTTCCGCCCGCGAAGACGTTGCGGAACGTGGAGTAGGGACCGCCGATCTCGTTGTAGTTGGCTTCGTCTTCCAGACGGACGCCCGCGCTGCCGATGGCGATCGGCGTATTGCCGTCGGTCCCGAGGCCGAAGCGATTGCCCCAGACAGCGTTCATGGGAGCGTGGGACAACAGGACCCCCCGCAGGCACCCGCCGAAGTAGTTGGCCTCCTCGGGGCTCAGGCCGCCAATGACGTTGCCGGAGCAGGAGTTGTTGGTTGAGCTGGGCAGCAGAGCAATGGCGCTGTAGCCATCGCTGACCAGCGCCTTGAGGCCGCCGCCGTTCAGACCGAAGGTGTTGCCCGAGATGGTGTTGTCGTCGCTCCCCTCGAGCAGCAAGCCCGACGCGCCCGCCGACTCCCGGCCGGCGCCGAAGACATTGCGGCCGGCGGGTGCGGCCCCGCCGATGGTGTTGTAGCTCGACCCCAGGAGGCGCACGTCGGCCCCTGGAGGCCAGGAGAGGAGTCCGTTGGGCCGAGCGGTCGTTCCTGTCCGGCTCACGCCCAGATGGCAGGCTCGAATCGTGCACGAGCGGCTTGTCTCAAGGAAGACGCCCGAGCCGGGGAAGTTGATGATCGCCAATCCCACCACCTGAGAGCCGTGCGCCGACTTGATGTGCAGGCCGTTACCGCTCGGCTGGTTCGCACCGGTAAGGACGATATCGGGCGCGTCGTCGCCGTTCAGGTCGCCATCGATGATCGTGGATCCGGCGGTGATCGTCGGCAGCGGCGTAATGGGGGCAATCGAGCCGCCGCTCAACGAAGTGTGGAAGGTGATCGTGCTCACCGGGTTGGCGTTGGCGGCCAGAATGGCCTGCCGCAGACTCCCAAAGCCGGCGTCGTTCGTGTTCGTCACCGCGAAGTGGCCGCCCTGAGCAGACACTCCCACCACCACCGCGGCCACCAGAAGGCTGAGACGCAAACACATTGTCGCCACCTCCCGCCGCACACAGAGTTTGGGCTTCTGCGTCAGGCCGTTCTTCGCCGTGCGAGGACGTCACTCCTGCCGGGCGGGGGATCGGTGAGGTTGGGGCAGCTCGCCGGGCGGCGGATGGACTACCCCGGCGTGCCGGGTTCCTCGCTGCCCCAGACGGTGACGTGCGGAACGAGGATTCCGCTGTTCCGGGTCCATAGGCCCACGTAGCCCCCGGGGAGGGGGTCGGGGTCTTCGTAGCGGAGGACCGGGCGGCGCTCGAAGTCGCAGGACACGACGTTGCCGACGCGGCTCATTCGCACGCGGAACCAGCAGTGGTGCACGTTGTAGCCGGCGGGAACGCGGATGTCGGGGGCTTCGGCCACGACCTCGCCGTTGCGCAGCAGTTGGGTCGTCACGCCCCCGTCGCCGCCGACGATGAAGCTGTAGCCGCTGCGGGCATTCTGACGGTCGCCGCAGATGACGAGGTTCAGGTCGCGGCAGCGGGTCGTCTCGTCGCCGCCGGGCGCCTGCATCTTCACCCCCATGTAAGTGTCCACGGCCACATCCCCGCCGAAGCGTTGCTTGTTCCAGATCGCCGCGTCGCCCGACGCCCAGCCGGCAAGCCACGACCAGCGGTCATCACACGCCCAGCGCGCGGAGACCTGCCACTCGCCCGACGACGCCCACCAATCCACCGGGGCGACCCCGAAGACGTAGTCGCGGGCCGTCGCCGAGCGAGCTGCCACATCTCGCGCATGGACGGGCGCGCCGAAGACCTCCAGGCCCAGGCGCATGTAGGACGCCGCCTTGTCGAGCTGCAGGGCGGGCTTCTCGTTCCAGAGGACGGTCAGCTTGCCGGCGCGGCGGAAGAGGGTGAGAGTAGCGGGTTCACGGACAGGCGCCAGCTTGCGGGGGACCGCGCCTTGTCTCCCGGAGGCCGCCAAGTGCGCCCCGTCGGGGGTGAGAGAGAGAGCGAGGCTGAGGCGCGCCTCCTCGGACGCGGAGCCTGACGGCGCAAGAACGAAGCGGCGAACTGCGGGCGCAGTCACGGGTGGCACCCGCAGCGTGACTTCGAAATCGGCCGGGAAGAGGCCGTCGTGCCACAGGAGCGCGGGGCGCTCCGGATCGGCCTCCCAGGGCGTGGCCGGACTGGCCCAGGTCAGGGTGTCGTGGGGCCCCAGCGAGGGAGGCAGCAGCGCATGCGACGAGCCTTCGTCGCCCCAGGCACGCGGCGCGGAATCGCTGGGGCGAACGACCACGTCGTCGAACCGGGCGGCGCCGCGCTGAACGAGCAGGCCGACGCCGCCGGGCCGCCCCTCCGGGTTGGGGCACGCGATGACCGGCCGACCATCGATCAGGGCTTCGAGCATGTCCTCTCGCAGGCGCAGACTGAGACGGTACCACTGGTCCGCCGCCAGGGCGCCCTCGGTCTCCGCGAGAGAGTGGCTGTCGCCGGCGACGGTGCGCACGAGCCGGACCTTCGGGCCCTCCGCCTCCGTCGGGTCGACCACGCAGGCGACGCGATCCCCGTTCTCCTGCACCAGCGCACACAGGCCGACCTGGGCGCCGCCCTTGGCCGGGCGGACGGAGGCCGAGAGGGTGTAGTCCTCCCAGAACCAGTCGCCGGCGGTCGCCAAGGCCGGCTCGTCGCCTGCCTTGCCGAGGTAGTAGAAGCCGTTGATCGAGTACTCCTCATTGCCGACGCCCGCGTTGCGCCAAGTCCCGCCGGCCGGCGTCCAGGGCGTCGGCGAGTTGGGCTCGCGCATGAAGTCGTCATCGAAGAGGGCGGGCGCCACCGGCTGGCAGACCAAGTCATCGAGGCGGATGGAGCCCGCCTGAATCGCCACGCCGCCGCCGGGGGCGGACTTCAGGGGAACTTGCAGCAGTTGCCTTGCCTCGAGGAAGATCGCGAGCTCCCGCGGGCCCCGCTGCACCAACAGACGCCCGCCTTCGGCCGCCAGGGGCAGTTCGGCGGAGGCGACCGGCTTGCCGCCCGGCGACTTGCCCAGCCTGACTTCCACTCGCTCGGGGGCAAGCGCCAACCAGACCGCGGGCCGGAGGGCCTTGCCGGCGACGCTGAACCGGCCGTCAAGCAGCAGCACCGTGGGCCGGTCTACCGTAGGGTCGAGCACGGCCCGGGCGAGGAGATCGTAGGGCTCCTCGGCCATCGGGGCCAACAGCTCGAAGCCAGCCGGCAGGGCGCCGACCGCGGGCTGTGCCGGAGCGGGCGGCTCAGGTGGCGGCGGCGGCCCCCCCTCCACCGGTTCCTGCTCCGACTCGGGCAGCTCGATACGCGGCCCGTCCCCCGGGGGCGCCGTGTTCGCGGGCTCGGTGTACAACAGCCTCGGCGCCGGGCCGCCCGGCAGCAGGGAGTTGATGATCCCCAACAGCAGCGCCTCGGAGCTCCGCCCGCGATGGAACCGCGCAAACGCCACCGGGGCGCCGGAGTAGATCAGACGACCCTCGCCCAGCGCAAACTCGACGATGGCCGGCGCTCGCTCGACGGCCTGGCGGCCGCCGTCGGCGCAGTAACGCGCGACGATCGTGCCGGCGATGTCCTTACGGGGCAGCACGCAGTAGCCCTGCAGGTGGTGCATGTCGAAGGGTTGCGCGAGGTCGAGGCCCGCAGCGATGGGGCTCGAGGGATCGGTGAGCACCACATCACCCGTCTTCGGCGCGGTCGCGGAGATGCTCGCCAACCCCGGCAGCGGGAAGGCGCTCTGGGCCGCCCAGGTCTCCACGTAAGCGCGCCCGCCCGCCTTCACCCATTCCAGGAGCGCCTTCTCCACGCCGGAGAGGGTCTGCGGTACGCAGGAGTAGAGGATGACATCGTAGCGCTGCAGGACCTCGGGCCGGTTCATCTCCAACGGGAAGAGGCGTTCCCATGGATAGCCGCGCGCGGAGAGCTGGCCGTCCAGGCCGTTCGGGTAATCGCCGCCGACGCCGATGCGCAGCGGAGAGGGCGCGGTCGGCCCACCCGCCTCGGCGGCCGGTTGGGCCGGGCTCCAGGCCGCAAGCAGCAGACAGAACACCGGCGTCGCGAGGCCGATGGAGGGCGGACGCGTCATGGGCGGGACTCCAGATACAGCCGCGCCATCTCGTCGGCCCGCACCGGCACATACTCGGGGCCGAGCGCCTCCAGCACGCCTCGGAGTTTCGTCGGGCTCCACGGGTAGCACTGCACAAACACGTGCATGAAGGCCGGGCGCTGAACGGGCGTGTAGGCGCGAAGGTCATCGAGCATGAGCTGCATCGTAGCCGCCTCGCCCAGGTCCATGTTGAAGCTCGTGAGCGCGCGGAAGCTCGGGATACGGCCGGCGAGCACCTCGTTGGCGTTCTCAGCGGTCGTGGCGGGCAGGCGGGAGTAGTCAGGCAGCAGGAACGAGACCGAGGGGACCTGCTGCGCGAAGGCCCCGAGGCGCTCGCCAGTGGCCGTATGGGTCCATAGCCCCCGCAGGCTCAGACGCGCCATCGAGACCTCGGTCAGCGCCAGGTAGTCGCGGAAGAGCGCCTCGGCATCCGCGTACTGAGACGCGAAGGCGTCTGGGTAGCAGTAGCCGGCGCCCGAGCACGCCGCGACGAACCCGTCACTGTCGTTCGCTCGGGTCCGGTACCAGTCCACCACGTCCGGCAACAGGTCGTGGACCGCCGGTCCGGTGGACCAGTTCAGCGGGAAGGTGCCGCGCACGGGGTCGTCCCAGTAACGGAGCGGGAAGAACGCGTACCAGTTGATCGGCGCGTCGCCGTCGGAGATGAGGCAGGTGAGGTAGACCTTCGTGCGGTCCAGGGGCGCCTCACCCCCGGCCCCTCGCCGTTCCGGAGAGGGGAGAGAGGCTACGGCGGCGCCGGAGTGGACGGTGAGGTTGGCGTTCTGGGCGGACCAGGCGAGGAACTTGCCGTAGCGCGTGAGGAGCGAGACGCCGGGGCCCTCCCCAATGCCGACGCCGACCCCGTTGTACGGCGCGCCGAGGCAACCGATGTTCGGCGGCGCCTTCGCGAGGAGGCGCTCGATCACGAGTTGCTCGGCGAGAGGCGCGCCGATGGGCGGCTCGCCGCATTCCGCACGGGCCGAGACGAGGAGATCCGGTAGGAGGCCGCCGAGGGAGGCCGATCCATCGACGGGGCCCGTGATCCAGAAGCTGAAAGCCCTGTGGGCGACGAGGTAGTCGATGAGGTAGGGCCAATCGGGCGCGTTGTAGGCGAGCAAGTGATGGTTGAGCTTCGGCCACAACTCATCGACCGCCCACTGCAGGGCTGCGGCGTTGGTCGGCCAACGGTTCTGCAAGTTGCGGCGGATCGGGAGCTTCAGCACGCGCGCGAGGTGAGGGGTTGCGATGAGGAGGTCCTCGGTCGCGGCGACCATCGTGGCGACGTTCACGGTGGCGGGGACGAAGGGATCGGTCACGACGACCCCGCGG
>VGFB01000119.1 GCA_016869015.1 Armatimonadota bacterium | reverse complement strand
CGTGTTCCGCTGGAACCGGGACGCCAATCTGCTCGCCGAATACGACGGCTACATCGTGGGCGGTGGGTTCTCATACCAGGACCGGGTGCGGTCCGGCGTCATTGCCACCAAGGAACCCATCGTCCGGCGCATGTTCGACGAAGTGACGGAGCGCGGGAAGCCCGTTCTGGGCATCTGCAACGGCGCTCAGGTGCTCGTGGAGGCGGGGCTGATCCCTGGGATTCGGCCGGGAACGGTCGAAATGGCCCTCGCGCCGAACCGGCATGACCCAACGCATCGGATCGCCGGCTTCTGTTGCCGGTGGGTGCGGCTGAAGGTGGCGACGCCGCCCACCCGCTGCGTCTTCACGAGCGAGCTGGGCGAGAGCGAGGTCTTTCCGATCCCCATCGCTCACGGCGAGGGCCGCTTCACCACGTCCGACCCCGAGGTGGCCCGGCAGCTCGTTGAGAACCGGCAAGTCGTCCTGCAGTACTGCGGCCCGGACGGCGAGACGGACGACGATCCGTCCGTGAACCCAAACGGCGCGCTGCTCAACGCGGCGGGGATCTGCAATCCGGACGGCAACGTGATGGGCATGATGCCGCATCCGGAACGTGCCAGCTTCCTGCGCCAGGTGCCCTTCGAGATCGGCGGGCCCTGGTCGGACCGGCGTCTCGCCGCCCAGGGCGACGCCGAGGCGCTCCTCGGCGCCGGGCCGGGGCGCGCCATCTTCCGGGGCCTGCTGAGCGCGTTGGTCCCGGCGTAGGGGCCGGAGGGCTACCCGCATGATTGAAGTGGAACTGCTGGTCCGTCTGAAGATCCCCGATGTCACGGCCCTCACGGCGGCCAACTCGCTGCGCCGGCGGATGGGCTACGCGGATTCGCTGGAGCGCCTCCGTCGAGCCGACTACTACCGGCTCGGGCTGAATGCCGGCACGTCCGAGGAGGCCCTCGCGCTGGCCCGGGAGTTGGCGGAGAACACGAACCTCTTCGTGAACCCGAACAAGCACGCCTACCAGGTGCGTCTGCCCGATGCCGCTGCCCCGGCGTCCGCCGGCCCAGTCCACGAGGTCGAGGTCCTGATCACCGACCCCAACGACGGCTCGGCGCAGGGGGCCCTCGCGGCGCTGCGCGGCCGGCTGGGCTTCGGCAACCAGGTCGCCTCGCTGACCAAAGGCGTCCTCTGGCTGATGGACCTGCGCGCGGCCGACCATGGGGCCGCGAAGCAGCTCGCCGAGCAGATCGCCGTCACCCGCCGCATCGACGAAGGCCTGCTGATGAACCCGCACTTCCAGGAGTGCACCGTCCGCTGAGCCACGGAGGCTGTCACCATGACCGACCGCAAGCTGGGCGCCGCGGTCTTCGGCGCAGGTTGGGTGTCCACTGAGCATCTGCGCGCCTACCGGCAGAACCCGCACTGCGAGGTCGTCGCGGTCGGCAGTCGCAAGCGCGGGAGCGCCGAGGCGAAGGCCGCCGAGGCGGGCGTGCCGGAGGCGGCGATCTACACGGACTTCGAAGCCCTCCTCGCCGACGAGCGCGTGGACGTGGTGAGCATCACCTCCCCCAGCCATCTGCACTGCGAGCAAGTCGTCATGGCCGCTGAGGCCGGGAAGCACATGGCCATCGAGAAGGCCATCGCGCTGGACCTCGACGAGCTGAAGCAGCTGCGTGATGCTGTCCGCAAGGCCAAGGTGAAGACGGTCGTCAGTTTCGTGCTGCGCTGGAACCCGTCGCTGGTGACTACGAAGGCCCTCCTCGATGCGGGAGCCATCGGCGAGCTGTTCTACGGGGAGGGCGACTACTGGCATGGGGTCAGCGACTGGTATTCGGGTTGGCCATGGGCGCACACCAAGGAGGGCGGGCGCTCCTCGTTCCTCTTCGCGGGTTGCCACGCCGTGGACGCGATCCGCTGGTTCTGCGGCGACATCGCGGAGGTCAGCGCGTTCTCGGGCGGCTGGGATAAGCGCTACGAATACCCGGCGACCGTCGTGGGCGTCGTGAGGTTCGCCTCGGGGGCGGTCGGCAAGATCTCCTCCTCGGTCGACATCGTCTCGCCCTATCAGTTCAACATCGACCTGCTGGGCAGCGAGGGGACCATCCGCGACAACCGGCTCTACTCGAAGCGGCTCATGCCGGGCCAAACGCACTTCGCCGACATCCCGACCATCCTCCCGGACAGCGGCGACGTTGAGCATCACCCCTTCATCGGGGAGATTGACCACCTGGTGGACTGCGTCCTCAACGATGTCGAGTCCTACGTCAATGTCGAGGACGCGGTGAAGACCCACGAGGCCTGCCTCGCGATGGACCTCTCCGCCGAACAGGGCGGGCAACCGGTGAAGCTGCCGTTGATCGCGGACTGACAACGTCTGAACGACCAAGACCACGAGGAAGGCACAAAGACAACGGGCTGCGCCTCATGTGTCTTCGTGCCTTCTTCGTGGTCTTGGTGGCTCAGCCCCGGAAAGGACCGGCCGCCAATGCCTCGCCCCTCCCGCGAACCTGAGTTGGAGCTTGTCCCGATCCCCCCGCAGCGGAAGGCGATCGGGGATCGGGTCTCGCTGAGCCGACGCGAGAAGCCGACCTTTGACATGCTAGTACAGGTCTGCGCAGATGCCATCGTGGCCGCGCGGGAGCAGTACAAGGCGGAGGCGGGGGAGCGCGTCCTGCCGACCTACAACGACATCATCATCAAGGCGGTCGGCGACCTGCTGCCTACGTATCGCGTGCTGAACGCGTGGATCGACGAGGCGGGCGTGAAGCTCCTGAAGCCCATCAACGTGGGCTTCGCGGCGGCGACGCCCCAGGGCGTCGTTCTGCCGACGGTCTTCGAGGTGGACAAAAAGAGCGTCTGGGACATTGCCCCCGAGACGAAGGACATGGTAGACTTAGCCCGCAACGGGAGGCTCCGCGCGAGTCTGCAGATGGGCGCGGGCTTCACGGTCAGCAACATCGGTCCGGTGGGTGTAGACGCGTTCAGCGCGATCATCAGCCCGCCGCAGGTCGCGATCCTGACCGTGGGTTCGATGGCCTTGCGTCCGGTCGTGGAGGGCGGGCGGGCCTGGAAGCCCGGCCAGCCCACCGACGATCGACAGATCGTCGCGGCTCCGACCGTAAACATGGTCCTGACGGTAGATCACCGCGCCATCGACGGCGCGGAGGCGGCGCCGTTCCTCAAAGACCTGCGCGACAGGTTGGAGAACTGGCAAGCTTGACGGGCCGTCGGACGTGAAGGGAGACACCTGTCGTGAGTGAAGCGCCACCGGATGTGCGGGAGTTGACGTTGACGAAGCTCGGGGCCGACGGCGCCGAGGCCAAGCTGACGCTGAACGACGAGACGCTGACCGTCGAGACGCCGGTAGGCTCTCCCTTGCCCGAGTGGATGCGCGGGGAGATCGCCTTCGATGAGCTCGACATCGCGTACATCGATCCCGAGCGAGAGCGCGCGCGCGCGAAGGCCGCAACTAAGGCCGACGAGGCCGACGAGGAGGACGAGGAGGACGAGGAGGACGAGGAGCCGGAGGAGGAGTCGAAGGTCTCGCCCGGCTTCCGCGTGTCGCGGTGGGTCGAGATCACCGACGAAGCGAGCGGTCGGGTCTACGACCGCCGCGCGCACTTCCTCTGCGACGAGGGCCACGTCGACCTTGCCGTGGCCGAGCCCTTCGCGCTGACCTTCCTGAGGCTCGCCGGCCGACCCCTCCCGACTGAGAGTGAAGAGGTCGCTGTTGCGGAGCCGGCCGAGGCCCCGACGGCAGAGCCCCCTCCCAGCGCACTCGAGACCGCCGGACCGGCCACCCCGCCCATCGAGGCCGAGGAGAAGGACGACACCCCGGCCTTCGCCGGCAGCAGTGCGTTCGCGGCGCCCGACGACGAGCCCGAGGACAAGGCGTTCGCCTGAGTCGATGTCGAAGCCGGCGCTTCGACCTACGAGCGGCAAGTCAGGCCGGTCGTCGTAGGACGGAGCGCCGGCTCCGTCTCCGCAGCCCCCTCGCAGACAGGTGATCCCCCATGGACAAGGTCGGCATCGGTCTGATCGGTTCGCAGTTCATCGCGGAACTGCACGCCGAGGCGCTCAAACGCGTGTCGAACGCGCGGATCGTCGCGGCGGCCTCGCCGACGGAGGCGCACGTAAGCGCTTTCACGCGGAAACACGCGATTCCCCACGCCTACACGGACTACCGCGCGATGCTCGAGCGCGATGACATCGACCTCGTGACGGTCGGCGCGCCGAACGACCTGCACTGCCAAATGGTCTGCGACATCGCGGCGGCGGGCAAGCACGTGATCTGCGAGAAGCCGCTCTGCCGCACGATGGACGAGGCCGACCGCATGGTCGCCGCCTGCGCCGCCGCGAACGTAAAGTTCATGTACGCCGAGGAGCTCTGCTTCGTGCCCAAGTACGTGCGCGCGAAGCAGCTCATCGACATGGGCGCCATCGGCGACGTGTACCTTGTGAAGCAGGCCGAGAAACACAACGGGCCGCACTCGCCCTGGTTCTGGGATGTGGACCGCTCCGGCGGCGGCGTGACGCTGGACATGGGCTGCCACGCCTTCCAGTTCTTCCGCTGGATTCTCGGCAACCGGCCCGTCACTGCCGTGACCGCGCAGATGGGCACGTACGTGCACCAGGGGCGCACGCGAGGCGATGATGACGCAATCATCATCGTCGAGTTCGAGGGCGGCGCGCGCGGCATGGCCGAGGAGTCGTGGGCCAAGGTCGGCGGCATGGACGACCTCGCCGAGTTCTACGGCTCTGCGGGCGTCATCTTCGCCGACCTCCTCCACGGCAACGCGCTGCGCGTCTACAGCGAGACCGGCTACGACTACGCGGTCGAGAAAGCCTCGACCACCCAGGGGTGGAGCTTCTGCACCTTCGAGGAGATGTGGAACTACGGCTTCCCCCAGGAGATGGAGCACTTCGTCGACTGCGTCCTGCACGACAAGCCGCCCCTCGTCACCGGCGACGACGGCCGCGCGGTGATGGAGATCATCTTCGCCGCCTACGAGAGCGCCGGCACGGGCAAGCGCATCGAGTGGCCGTACCAGCCGCCGAGAGACAAGACACCGGTGGAGGTGTGGGGCAAATGACGGCACCGGCCCAGCCCACGGGGGCCCCCATGGGCCTGCTGCTCGCGCCGCAGGGGGCCGCGAGCGGAACCCCGCCCTCCCCCCAGACGCTGGGGCACTCCGTCGACTGCGTCCTGCACGACAAGCAGCCGCTCGTCACCGGCTCCGGCAGCCGTTCGAGGTACTCCGTTCGCGAGGAGACGACCATGCAGATAGCGCGGGCCGGGATCATTGGGTGCGGCAAGTTTGCGCAGGCGCAGCACCTCCCTAACATCGCCGCCTCGGAACGCGTCGAGCTGTGGCACGCCTCGTCTCGCAGCGAGTCGGGACAGGCCGCGGCGCGGGAGTTCGGGGCTCGCGAGGTGTCTGCCGACTACCGTGACCTCCTGGCGGACCCCGAAGTCGACTTCGTGATCCTCAGCGTCCCCCATGAGCTGCACATGTTCTACATCGGCGAGGTGCTGCAAGCCGGGAAGCACCTGCTGTGCGAGAAGCCCATGACGATGACCATGGAGGAGTCGTATCAGGTCATCCGCCTAGCCCAGCAGAACGGTGTGAAGGTCTGCGTGGACTACAACCGGCGCTTCGCCCCGGCGGTGGTGGATCTGAAGGCGGCCTATGTGGCGCATAGGCGCGACCCGCAGGGCGCGCCACGGGTCTACGCCCAGGAGCGCACACGGCCCAAGTGGGCCGAGGAGGACCAGACGATGGTCCTCCTGCGGGTGAATGACGAGAGTATCACCTACGGCGGGGTGCATATCGACTGGAAGGAGGGCGGCGGCCAGATCATCGGCGAGGGCTGCCACTGGCTGGACCTGGTGACATGGCTCCTGGATGAGCGCCCGGTTCGCGTGACTGCGGTGGGAAGCACCCGCATCAACTACGTCATCACGCTGGAGTACGGCTCCGGCTCGCTGGCCTGCATCTTCTTCAGCGCCGGCGGCAGCTTCGAGTACCCCAAAGAGCTGCTGGAGGTGCAGCACGGCGGGAAGATCTTCCGCAGCGAGTGCTTCGTCGAGAATCAGTACTTCGGTCGCGGCGAGCGGACGGTGAAGAGGTTCCCTCTCCAGGCGGACTTCCAGCCCGAGGCCGGGCCCGAGGGCGGCCACAACGGCTATCTGGCGAAGATCGACGCGATGGGACGGGAGTACGCCGAGACCGGTGTGTTCAACTACATCTTCCCCGACAAGGGGCACCGAGCACTGCTTGAGGCCTTCGCCGAGGCGGTGCTCAACGACACCGCCTCACCCATTGACGAAGTGGCCGGGGCGCGGGCGACCTACCTGAGCCTGCGCGCCATGGAGTCGATCCGTCGGGGAACGCCCCTGCCCGTGAACGTCGAGGACTGGGACATGTACGTGCACGGGGACTGAGCGTCGGGCGAGATACGCGGATTCCGCCGGTCGGGGAGAGTCGAGATGCCTGAGTACACCATTCGCCGCACTCCCGAGACGCCCTCGCTAACCGGCGACTGGGAGGGTGCCGTCTGGAGCCGCGGGGCGGCGGAGCCCGGGACTATCCTCAACGTGCCCGCGGACTCACGCGGGGCATCCTGAGTGGCGACATGTGGAGGGATGTGCCGTGGTGAGCCGGCTCCTGACCCGTGTTGCGCGCGGGTCTGCACCTCTGGTGCTGCTGATCGCCTCTCACTGCGCTGCCGCGCCTCTGGCCATCTCAGCGGACGGCCGGAGCGAGTACGCGGTCGTGCAGGCTGCGGGCGCAACGGAGGCGGAGTCATTCGCCGCCCAGGAGCTGGCGGCGTTCCTGCGCCGCGGCACGGGCGCGGAGTGGCCCCTCGCCGGGGAAGCGGGCTTCGGGGGGGGCCGGGCCGTCTACGTCGGACCGACGGCCTTCGCGGCGAAGCACGGCCTCACCCCCGACGAGCTTGGCCCCGAGGAGTGGGTCATCCGCCGCTTCGAGGGCGACTTGGTGCTCTGCGGGGGGCGACCGCGTGGCACCCTCTACGGCGTGTACGAGTTCCTGGAGCGCTTCGTCGGCGTGCGGTTCCTGGATCCGGACACCGAGTTTGTGCCCGACCGGCCAACGCTGCGTCTCCCCGCAGGGCTGGCGGTCCGGGACGCGCCGGTCTTCTCGCGGCGCGAGGTGTTCATGGTGGCGCCGGGGCAGCCGAAGCACACGCTGTTTGAGGTCCGCCGCAAGGTCAACTCCTTCGGGAATGCCGCCGTGCCCGCGGCCGGCCCGGAACTGGGCTACGCCTTCCGATTCGGCGGCCCCTACTCGACCCACACCCACCACCTCTACTCCGAGGCCTTCCCGCCCGACAAGCCGGAGTACTTCGCGCTGACTGAGAACGGGTCGCGCACGGGGCCGGGCCCTCAAGGCCAGGTGTGTCTCTCCCACCCGGAGGTGCGCAAGCTCTTCGCCGCCCGGCTGCGTGACTACATCCGGCGGGACCGTGAGGAGATCCTCGGCGCCGGCAGCCTCGAGCCCTTCCCGACCGTCTACGCCCTGGTCCCGAACGACAACCTGAACAAGTGCGTGTGCCCGGGCTGCGTGGCCCTTGCCGAGCAGTACGGCGCCTACAGCGGTGCGGTCATCGACTTCACGAACGCCCTCGCCGCGGACATCGAGCCGGACTACCCGGAGGTGCGGGTGGCGGTCGCGGCCTACACCTACTACCTGGACCTCCCGCGCGGCATCCGGCCGCGCGACAACGTGATCGTCACTCTGGCCCAGCTCGGCTGCGAGTTCCGCTCGCCGCCCCTGCGCGACACGCTCCGCGCCATGACGCATCCGGCCAACGCGGAGCCCCGCCGGGTGCTCGAGGCGTGGGCGGGTATCAGCCCGGCGCTGGCGACGCACGACTACTGGACCGCCTGGAACCAGCCCTTCCAGTGGCCCCATGCCAACGTGCACGGCCTGGCGGAGACCCTGAAGCTGTACCAGCGCTGCAGGATGCAGCACTTCTTCGCGGAAGACGAGCTCTTCGGGACGCGGGTCCACAACTTCGTCGATCTGCAGTTCTACCTGGCCACGCGGCTGCTGCAGGATCCGACACAGGACGCCGAGCCCATCATCGCGGACTTCCTGGAGCCCTACTACGGCCCCGCGGCGCCGGCCATGCGACAGCTCCTGGACTACCTTGAGCGACGCCAGGACGAGCAGCCGGGCGGGCTCGCCGCAGTGCCGCCGTCGGCTCGGCGGTACTTCGACCGCGGCTTCTTCCTGGAGACCGACGTGCTGCTCAGCGAGGCGGAGCGCCGCGTTGCCGGCGACCCGGAGCGTCTGAGGCGCGTTCAGCAGGAGCGCCTGGCGTTCGACGAGGCGATGCTCTACCTGTGGCCCATGTTGAGCGCCGACGGGGGCCTGCCCTACGCGCGCGAGCAGGTTATCGACCGCCTGCGCGGTCAGTATGAGGCCGCCTGCCGCAAGTACGGGGGCTGGGGGGAGGCTTGCCGCGCTGCCGACGACGCGCGGCTCGACTACCTGGCCAGCATGCCGCCGAT
>VGFB01000118.1 GCA_016869015.1 Armatimonadota bacterium | reverse complement strand
AACTGGAAGTTCAGCAGCACGGCGCGCCCGGCGCCCACCTCGTTCACGAGCATGACGGGCGTCTCGCCCACGTGCCCCAGAGCCTGCGCGCTGTCGGCCGCGACCTCCGTGTCGACCCGGGCCTTGGGCAGCTCCGCGCTGAGGCTCCGGCCCTTCAGCGAGGCGCCGAGGGACGCCGGCTCGTCGGCCGCCTTGCCGCGTCCGGTCCGGCGGATGCCAAACAGGTCGTCCAGCGCGCCCGGCGCGATCGGTTTGCAGTGACCGTCGTAGATGCCCGGACGCACATCGGCGATCACCGTCCCGCCGGCTTGGGCGAAGCCCCGAATGACCTCCGCCTCCTCCGGGCTGATCGCCTGAGTCATCGGGAGAACCAGGACCCGGAACTCCTTCGGGTCGAGCGCGCCGCTCTTCAGCATTCCGCTGGTGAGGTAGCGGAAGTCGAGGCCGAGCTCATAGGTGAGTTGGGTCCACGTCTCGTGCGCCGATTGGGCGTTGACGAACTCGCGCCCGTTCTCGAGTTGGTGCGAGAGCGCCGAGGGCAGGGAGTAGAAGACCGCGATCCCGCTGTGAGCCATCTCGGACTGCAGCAGAAGGTCCCCAAGGCCCCGGTGGACCGGGCGCATCTCCTCCATCAGGTCCTGGGTAGCCGGCCAGAAGTCCAGCGTCGGCCGCAGGTACCCGCGCCAGTCCCCGATGCCCGACCACATCCAGAACCAGATGCTGTCCATGCCCTTCATGACCATCCGCCAGGCGGCGTCGGAGAGGGCGTCGCCCGTCTTGCTGTAGCCCATCCAGTTCGAGCGGACCCGGTCGCGGGCGAAGGCCGAGCGGACGATGTCGTCGCCGATGTCGGGGTAGGGTCCGTAGAACTGGTTCGTGGTCAGCATCGCGTCGTAGTCGTCGCCGAAGCCGCCCGTGCCCTCGTAGCCGGTGAGCGCGTGCGGGTCGAGGCGGCTGTACGCCTCCACGTAGCGGCCCACGTAGTGGCTCAGGTTCCAGCGCGCGAACGCCTGGCGGTCGTACCAGCGAGGCGGACAGGTCTTGAGGGCGGCGGCTTCCATGTTGTCGCTGCGGTCCAGCAGGTCGACCTGCTCGAAGGAGCCGTAGGTCGTGTCCCACGAGGCGTTCAGCTGCTCAATCGCGCCGTACCGCTCGGCCAGCCACTGCCGGTAGGTGTCGATGCACGCGGGATGCACGCAGCAGCCCTTGGTGACGCCCTCATCGCCCAACGAGTAGACGAAGACGCCCTGCTCCCGCAGGTTCCTCTGACCGTCGACGATCTTCTGTACGTGCTCCGTCACCGCCGGCTCGTCGTTCCAGCAGACGGGCAGCATGAAGCCCTGGTCATCCTTGGGGTCGAGAATGCGGGTGCTGTACGGGGCGACCGTCGCGTCGCAGGCGTGCAGGGAGGCGGGGATCGGGCGCGCCTCCGCGCCCATGCTGCCGATCAGTGAGACGGTCATGCCCGCCTCCTGCAGTTGCCGCCAGGCGTAGGGACCCAACACATCCATCGGCGCGTCCCACATCACGAAGTTGTGCTGCCCCTGCCGGCGCTTGGGCACGCTGAAGGAGGCCTGCTTCACCTCCACCTCCACGCCGTCGACCAGCAGCGCGGCCTCGGCGCGCATCCAGTTCGTGGCGAAGGCGTCGGCCTCGTAGTCGAAGGTCACTTCGGCCTGTCCGGCGGCCGGCGGCGTGTCGTGTTGCTGCAGGATGCGGCCGTAGCTGTCGCGCAGCCGGACCTGCAGCACGCTCCCCGCCGGGGGGGCGCCGCGCAGGGTCACCGCTCCGTGGATCGCCTCGCCGACCTCGACGAAGCTGCCCTCGACCAGCACTTCCCCGATGCCGACCGGGCTCTGCACCGTCAGCGTCCCCGCGCCGAACGCCTCGACGCCCCGACTCGACTTCACGACCGCGTCCACGAAGTAGTCGCCCGCCCGCACGCGGGGCAGCTCCACCGGAACCCGAGTCGCCTCGCCGGGCGCGATCGTGACCTTGGCCTCGCCGAGGCTTGTGCGCTGAGCGTCATCCGCACGGCACAGCTCGAGCGCGACGGTGGCCTCTATCGGCTTCTCGCCGCGCGTGCTCAGCGCGACCTCGCCGGCGGTCGGCAGGACCTCGCGCTCCTGCACCAACGCCTGCGGCCCGAGCACCGCGTCCACGCTCACCTCGCCCTCGCGACCCGCCGCCCACAACGCCGCGCGGCCGACGAGGAGCATCCAGTAATCGAACTCGGCGACCGCGCGCCAACTGAACGCCTGCATCGGCGCGAGCGCGTAGGCCGCGTAGTTGAGCCACACGCCGCGGCCCTTGCCGAGGTGGTAGGCGGAGACCATCTCGCCCGCGGCCTTCCCCCCGAGCGTCGGAATGGCGTCCGTGAGGACGGAGGGCGTGGGGTTGATGCGCCGCCGGTCGACCATGAACTCGCTCGCCCCGGGCCCGCAGCACAGCAATCCGGCGCCGGCGGCAACTTGCTTGAGGATGAGGTACTGCAGCTTGGCGGGGAGCTTGTCCATCCCGATGCCCGCGAGGCAGTAGAGGTCATACGGCTTCTCCAGGACGCGCTCGGCGCGGGCCTCGCCCAACGCGACGCCGTGGAAGTTCCACTTCCCGGCGCCCTGGCCGCAGATGAGGACCGCCTCGGCCTCCAGGTCGAAGCGCTGGGCCAGTTCCACGGCCTGCCGCACGCGCGTTCCCGTGTCCTCCCAAGTCCCCTCGTAGGGCCCGGTGTAGACGAAGAACAGCGCCCGAACACGCCCCCCGACATGGCTGCGCCCCCACGGCTTGTGCGGGGTCACGAGGTCGGAGGTCAGCGAGTTGTCCTCATCCACCTCCTGAGCGTTCGTGTCACACCAGGCCGGAGCCCCGGCGGCGAACGGCAGCAGGAGCAACCCGGTGAACGGTAACAGCAGCCACTTGCGCATCGCGAGACCCTCCCTGGCGGGCTAATCCCTTAACAACTGGGCGATCAGATAGGCATACTTCACGTCGTAGGAGTGCTGGGTCAGGGCCTGAACGCCTCGCACGAGGCCTCGCAACTCCACAACGGGGGCCCGATCGGCCTCGCGCACAACCTCGGCGATCTGCTCCCACCGAGCCAGCAAGTCCCGCGCGGGCTCCCCGAAGCGCTCATCGTTCGCCGCCTCGGCCAGCGTCGGCGTGTACTCCGGCGCCGTCGCGGCGACTGCCCTCAGGCGGCGGGCGAGGTCGCGGCGGTATGGGCGGTTGAGTTGCTCGGTGAGCTGCGAAGCGCGGACGAGGTCGGGCGGGCCGAGGAACTCGATCGCGGCAAACCGTTCAGGCTCGAGGAAGCGCGCCTCCAGCGGGGCCCAGCACGTGAACCGGTCTCCCCCCGAACCCGTCGTCCAGATGTTGCGGCAGAAGTTGCCGCGCCAGGTGTCCCCGATTGTGGGCGACGCGCCCAGGAGCGCGAAGGGGATCCGCAGCTCCAGGCTGTAGAAGTCCCGGCCCACATGGGCTGCCGCCTGGTACTTGAGGAAGTCGGGCGCGCCCTCGTATCCGCCCTTGGCCCCGGCGGCCGTCACGACGAACTGCACGACCGTCGCGTCCGGCGCGGGCTGCAGGAACACTTCCACGCCATCGTCAAGCCAGGTGTCGCCGCCGTCGCGCACCGTGGGCTTCATCGACGCGACGTCGGGTTCCTCGCACAGCAGGCCGACGTAGAGGGCCTCCGTGTCCCAGCACGCCCGAACCTCCGTCTGCTTCGCCTCGGTGTAGCCCGCCCCCAGCTTCGAGAAGCCCGTGGCGACCGGAACCCCCTCCCAGGCCGGGTCATCGGCCAGCGCGCCGTCGAGGGTCGGGGGGAGGCCGGGGCGGAAGCAGGGGTACGCTGGGGGCGCCGCCAGGAGGCGGGCGGCACTCGCCGCCGCGAGGAGACATGCGAGAAGGGTACGGAGGAGCCCGGGCATCACTGACTCACCTCGTTACCGGCCGGATCGCAGGACAGTTCGCCGCGCACGACCGTCAAGCCTTGGCCGTGGGAAGGAGAACCCTCGCTGCTCGCCGAACTGCCGGCCCCGTTGACCATGCTTCCCAGAACCATCGTCCTGCTTCTCGTTGCTCTCGTCGCCCTCGTGTCGGCAGCCTACGTTCGGGGCGGGCTCCCGTATGCGATGCACCGTGCCTCGGGGCGCACCGTCGCGCTCGGGTCGGATGCCCGGGGCGTCTTCTGGCTGGAGGGTGACGCGAACGCCGACGCCCCGGGCCAGAGTGCCTGGGTCCTTGAGCGGGGCCGCAGACCCGCGCGCTGTGTCCTCACACAGGCGGGGCTGACGGCGGTGGCGGGGGCCGGGGACTCGCTGGTCGTCCTCCGGCGCGAGGGGTTCTCCGGCAAGCTCCTTCGGGTGCCGCGCGGCGGCGGAGCGGCCGTCACTTTGGCCGAGGGGCTCTCTCACCCCGTCGGGTTGGCCGCGGGCGACGGCGAGGCGTATTGGACCGAGACCCAGCCCCGACTCGTCCCCGGCGCTCGACACCTGCCGGCGACCCAGGCGCGCGTCAGTTTGCGGGCCGCGCGGCTGGACGGCTCCGGCGAACCGCGCACGGTGGCGTGGCTGAGGGGCGGGACGCAGGAGTTCGAGGGCGAGATCCTCGAAGCGGCTCAAGGGCGAGTGTACCTCGTGGAAGTGACGGGGCGGGATTGCGGCGCCGGATGGTCCCGAACGCTCAGCGTGCCGGCTGCGGGAGGGGTGGTGGAGACCGCCGCGCTGGAGCGAGGGACGCAGACGGCGCTCCTGCATGGCGACAGGCTCTGTTGGACGGCCGCCTCTCTGGATGCCGGGGATCCGGCGATGGCCCGCTCACTCAACGTGGGCGGGCGCCTGCCGGCGCCGGACACGGGGCCGCTGACCGACTGGCTGCCCTCGGCGGGACGGCTGTGCGAGGCCGGCGGGCGGACGTACTACGCCTCGGCCGACGGCCTCTGGCGGCTTCCCGAGCAGCGCGACCTGCCTCGCCTGGTCGTGGCCCGCCCCCTGGCCGGCGAGTCGGTGGCCGGGTACGGGGGAGCGGTCTACACGGTCGGTGGCGGGGGCGTGCTGTTGAGGTGGCCGTGTACGCCCGCCGCCCGCCTGCTGGCGGGGATCAGGATTCGGTAGGCAACGCGCGCGACATGACGCCGAACCGCAAGCTGACCAAGCGGAAGCTCTCCCCAGTCACGACCGCCCTGGTGCTGATCCTCGTCCTCGGGGCAGTGCTCTACGTCTATACGAAGGGGCTTCTGGGCGAGAAGAGGGCCCCAGGGGGCACGATGGGTGGAGGCGGCGGGCCGATGCTTCAGCCCGAACCGCCTCGAGGCCTCCCGGCGGCTCAGGTGTCAACCGTCGCCGGGTACCTTGAGCCCGGCCTGAAGGACGGGCAGGGCTGGGAAGCCCGACTCAACGGGCCGGCCGCCATCGCCGCCGCGCCCGATGGCTCGCTCTACGTCGCGGACGCCCGCAACCATCGCCTCCGCCGCATCGCGCCCGACATGGCCGTCACAACGGTGGCCGGGAGCGGCCCGCCGGACTGCCTGCCCGGCGCGTTCGCCGATGGACCCGCCGATCAGGCGCGCCTGTTCAACCCCGCGGGCCTCGCGGTTGCGGCGGACGGGACAGTCTACTTCGCCGACTCGGGCAACCATCGCATCCGGCGGTTGAAGGACGGCGTGGTCTCTACGGTGGCTGGCAGCGCGACGCCGAAGGACGCCCTCGGCTGCGAGCAGGGCGGGTACCGCGACGGGCCGGCCGGGGCGGCGCTGTTCCGCTTCCCTTCCGCTGTGGCGCTGGACCGCGACGGGACGCTCTGGGTTGCCGATCTGGGGAACGGCAGACTCCGCCGCATCGCCAACGGAGTCGTGACGACACCTGTCGCCCCCGGGCTCAAGCAGCCGATGGGGCTGGCGCTGGGCGGTACAGGCGCTCTGGAGGTGGCCGATCCCCGGTCCGGAGTCGTCTGGACCCTCGTCCCGGGAGGGAAGCCCGCTGTCGGCCGCCGGTCGGGTCTGCCCCCGAAGACGCCCGCAGCCCTCTGTCCCCTCGCCTCGTCGCCCGGGACATGGGCCGTTGTCGATGCGGAGTGGAACGCGGTGTATCTGCTCAACGACGCGACCTCCGCGCTGCTCGCCGGGGTGCTGCCGCCGCAGCCTGCTACGGGATTCCGTGATGGAGGCGGCGACCAGGCGGCGTTCGCGTGGCCGTGCGGCGTGGCGAGCGTGGGGGATCGGCTGTTCGTGTGCGACTACGAGAACAACTGCATCCGGGCCATCACGGTGCCGGCGGGTTGGGCGGCGCCGCCTCCCCTGTCGGAGGAGCGCCCGCGGCCGGGGCGCTGGAGCGGCCGGAGAGAAGGTGATCGCGCTGCGGATTGAGGTGAAGGGGCTCTCGAAGACCTACGAGGGCGGCGTGACGGCGCTGAAGCCGATGCAGCTGGACATCGCTGACGGCGTCTTCGCCCTGCTCGGGCCGAACGGCTCCGGGAAGACAACGTTCATGCGCATGTTGGCGACGCTGTTGGAGCCGACCGAGGGCACTGCACTCGTGAACGGCCTGGACGTCGGCCACGAGCGCCAGGCCGTTCGCCGCCTGCTGGGCTACCTGCCGCAGGACTTCGGGCTCTATCCCACGCTCACGGTGGAGGAGCAGCTCGACTACATGGCTCTCCTGGGGGAGATCGCCGATCGCGCCGCCCGCCAGGCGGCGGTCGACCGCGTCATCGAGCAGGCGAACCTCGGCAGCTTCCGCAAGCGCCGGGTCGGCGAGCTGTCCGGGGGCATGCGGCAACGGCTGGGAATCGCCCAGGCGCTGCTCACCGAGCCGCAGCTGCTGATCATCGACGAACCGACCTCGGGCCTCGACCCCGAGGAACGCATCCGGATCCGCAGCCTCCTGGCCGAACTCGGCGGCGACCGCGTCGTGATCCTCTCCACCCACATCGTCGCCGACGTGGAGGCGACGGCGGATGCGCTGGTCATCCTGCGGTTGGGCGAGGTGCTGTTCACCGGGACCATCGAGAGCCTCCTGGCCCGGACGCGCGGACGGGTGTGGGTCTGCGAGACCCCGCGAGAGAACCTGCACCAGATGAAGGAGCGCTACGTGTTCACGGGCGTCTACCGCCTGGGAGACCGCATGCGGATTCGGGTGGTCGGCGAAGGGGTCGAGGAGTGCCCGGCCGAGCCGGTTGAGCCCTCTCTGGAGGACGCGTACCTCGATGTCATGGCACTGGCCGAGCGTGCGGCGGGTGGGGCTTAGCCTGCTCGCACTGGCTCGACACGAGCTGCGGATGACGCTACGGGAGCGGGCGGCCTGGGCCGGCGGCATTGCCGCCTGCGCCCTGGCGTTCGTCGATGCGGCCCTGCAGCCTCACGTGCCCATCGTGGGCGGCCTGCGCGCCTCGACCGTCGGCGGGCCCCTGCTGCTGGCCCCGCTGGCGATCGTGTTCGTGGCCGGCGCCGCCCGGCGGGACGAGGCCACGTCCGCCTCGGATGTGGTCGGCAGCCGCTCGCTGGCCGGCCATCATCTCCTCCTGGCGCGTCTGATGGGTCAGTGTGCCTTGACGTTGCTCCTCCATGCGGTTCTGATTGCGTGCAGCCTGCTGCCCGCGCTCCTGTTCGGTGGCCGCGTCGCCTCGCCGCTCACCTTCGTGCATGCCTTCGTGCGCGGGGTCGTGCCGCTGCTGTTCATCACGACGCTCGCCTACTGCGCGGTGACGCTGGCGCGAAACGTCCTCGCAGCGGCCGTCGTCGCCGTCTACTGGCTGTTCGTCCTGCTGTGGGGCGATTTCCTGGCCCGCATCTTCAACTTCGCCCTCACCCAGAACTGGCCGACTTATGCGGCCCTGGGGGGCGCCTTCGCGCTGGGCGTGCTCGCCATCCAACGCCGGATGCTGCGTATCGTCGTCCCGCGGTGGCGCAGCGTGCTGCCCGTCGCGGCCGCACTGCTGCTCGCGCTGGCCCTGGCCGATGCCTGGCACCGCGTGGTCACGAGCCACGACAAGCCGCTGCACCAGGACGCCCTCGCCCTCGCGATGGCCGGCCAGCACCTGGACAGCGCGCCTCGGCTCCCGGGGTTCTGGCTCCCCGAACGGCGCGGACGTAGCTTCAGCGTGGGCCGGGCCGCCGGGCGTGTGCTGGCGGTCGGTGTGTGGTCGCCGCACCGGCCGGCCTCCGCGGTGGTCCTGGAACGGCTGCGGGAGCTGCGCGCGCAGTTCCCTCCGGATCAGGTCGCGTGCGTGGCCGTGTGCCTCTCCAACGACCACGCTCTCTCGCCGCATGTCGCCGTCGAGGGCGGGTATCCCTTCCCTCTGGTCACCGACCCCGGTACGCACTACGCCGGGGTGATCGAGGAGTGCGGCCCGATGGCGGAGGCGCTCCTGTTGCAGGAAGTGCCCGCCCTGTTCATCACGGACCGGGCGCGGCGCCCGGTGGCGAAGCTGGGGGAGGTCGAGCTCCGGGGGCCCGACGCGGCGAACCCGCTCATCGAGCAGGCGCTCGCGGTCCCCGTGCCTCCGATCGTGGAGTAGCC
>VGFB01000117.1 GCA_016869015.1 Armatimonadota bacterium | reverse complement strand
GGAGCGGAAGCTCGCGGAGGCGGTGATGGACCTGCTCCTCGAGGCGTACCTGGAGGTCCTTCCGCGCTTCCTGGAGGCGGTCGGACCCTACGTGCAGATCATCCAGGTCGGCGACGACCTGGGCACACAGACGGGCCTGCAGATCTCCCCCGAGATGTACCGGCGCCTGATCAAGCCGAGACACCGGATCCTCTACGCCTACATCCGCGAGCACTTCGACGGCTTCCTGTTCCTGCACTCGTGCGGGTCGCTGCGGGAGCTACTGCCCGATCTGATCGAGGTGGGCGTGCAGATCATCAACCCGGTGCAGACCTCGGCGACCGGGATGGACCCCGCCGAGCTGAAGCGCGAGTTCGGGCGCGACCTGTGCTTCTGGGGCGGGGGGTGTGAGACGCAGTCGACCTTGCGCCTCGGCACACCCGAGGCCGTCGCGGCCGAGGTCCGCGAGCGCGTTCGGATCTTCTCGAAGGGCGGCGGCTACGTCTTCAACCAGGTCCACAACGTCCTCAGCGACGTCCCGCCCGAGAACGTCGTCGCCATGTTCCGCGCCGCGGCACACCCGGGGTCGCATCTCTGAACTTCCGTGCTAGCGGCTTCGTTCAGGTCGCTGCGGCCAACCCGTTGGGGACTGTCCAAGCGTCCTGATCTGGTGAGGCTGGATCGAGACTTGGGCAGTCCCGAACGACACTTGCGCTCCGCGGCCTGAGTCAGGCCGATCGCCCGGTTCCGCGTTCCTCAAGAGCTCCGCAGGGCGGTACCCCCGGTCCCCGCTACGTCACCTTCGGTGAGCCCTTCCGGTGCAGGATCATCTTGCAGCGGTTGGCGATGTGCTCGGCGGTCAGGCCGAAGGACTTCATCAGGACCCACGGGTCGCCGGACTCGCCGAAGCCGCACGTGCCGACCTGCTCAACGGTGACCGGCTCGCCGGAGTCGACGCTCGCGGCGACGACGCCCACCACGAAGCCGCCGAAGCCGCCGGCCTGATGCTCCTCGGCGGTGACCATGGCGCGGCAGTCCAGCGCAGCCTTCACGATGGCCTGCTCGTCCAGCGGGCGGACAGTGTGGATGTCCAGCACGCGGGTCTCCACGCCGAAGTCGCTCTTGAGGATCCACGCCGCGCGCATCGCCTCGGGCACCATCGGGCCGCAGGCGGCGATGCAGATGTCCTCGCCCTCGTTCTCGTACTCCTCGGCGAGGACGGTCTCGAAGGCGTCCGCGAAGTTCGGCGCCTCAGCCCGGAAACGAATGACATTGGCCTTGCCCAGCACCGTCGGCGTGTCATCCCGCGTGATGACCGGCGTGGCCTCGCGCGCGAAGCGGAGATAGGCCGGGCCGTCGACCTCCAGGATCGCCTGCTCGGAGAGCCGGTCGGTCGCCACCGAGTCGGCCGGCACCACCAGGGTCATCTCGGGGAGGATGCCCATGATGCTGATCTCTTCGAGGGACTGGTGGGTCGCGCCGTCGGGTCCCACGGAGATGCCGCCGTGCGCCCCGGCGATCTTCACGTTCAGCCCGCTGTAGCAGATGGTCGTGCGGATCTGGTCCCAACAGCGGCCGGAGGCGAACACGCCATAGGTCCCGGTGATGGGGATGTAGCCCATCAGGGAGAGGCCCGAGGCGACCTGCATCATGTTCTGCTCCGCGATGCCGACGCTGAACACGCGGTTGAGGCGCTCGGGGTGGTTCTCCTCGAAGCCCGTGATGCGAATCGAACCCGAGATGTCGGCGTGCAGGGTCACGATGCGGGGGTCCTCGCCGATGCGCTCCAGGCAGCGGCCGAAGCCCATCCGGGTCGGGTCCATCTTCACCTGCATCGTGTCGCCCGCATTCCACCAGTAATCCCGCGCGAACTTGGGGACGAGGTCGTCGGTCGCCTCGGCCATCCGGTCAGCGAAGGTCTGCGAATCGGCGATGAACTGGTCGACCAGCGCGGCCGGGAAGTCCGGCGCGCCGATGTCCTCCAGGGCCTTCGCGAGCTCCTCGCGCGTCTTCGTGGGCACGCCATGCCAGCCCGCCTGGTCCTCCATGAAGGACACGCCCTTGCCCTTCACCGTGTCGGCGACGATCACGGTCGGCTTGCCCTTGACCGTCTTGGCCTCCTCGAAGGCCGCGACGACCTGCGCCATGTCGTGACCGTTGCAGTGGATTACATGCCAGCCGAAGGAAGCGTACTTCGCGTCGATGGACTCGATGTCCATGACGTCCTTGGTCCAGCCGTCGATCTGCAGGCGGTTGAGATCCACGACGGCGCAGACGTTGTCGACGCCGAAGTTCGCGGCGGACATCGCCGCCTCCCAGACGCTGCCTTCCTGCTGCTCACCGTCGCCCATGATGCAGTAGACCCGCCGGTCCTGCCCCTGCAGACGGAGGCCCAGCGCCGCGCCGACCGCGATCCCGAGCCCCTGTCCGAGCGAGCCGCTGGAGACCTCGACGCCCTTGGTCTTCAGCCGGTGCGGGTGACCCTGGAAGGTGCTGCCGAAGCGGCGGAAGGTCATGATCTCGCTGAGCTTGTAGTAGCCGGTCGAGGCGAGAGCCGCGTACAGCGCCGGGGCCTTGTGGCCGGCTGAGAAGAAGATCAGATCGCGCTCCTCCCAGCTCGGCTTGCTCGGCGCATGGCGCGCGATGTTGTGGTACAGCGCCGTCACGATGTCCATGATCGACAGCGAGCCGCCGGGATGGCCCGACTTGCCGGAGTGAATGGCGCACAACGCCGCCGCGCGCATCCACTTCGCCTTCTCCTCCAGCTCCGGGACCCCCAACTTCGTCTCCTGTCCGGTCTTCGGGTCGACAGTGCCCATCGGTCAACCGTCTCCTTTCGGCACACGCCCGTACGTGAGGGCGCTGGGAAACGTAGTGGCAGCAGAGCGGAAGCAGGTTCGCGCCTCCGGCCCTGGTTACCTGCACCGGGAGCCATTCGGCCGATGAGGTCCACCCGGCCCTGACGGCGAACTCGTCGGGCCGTCAGAATGTTGCCGTCCATCCGTCGACATCAGCGGGCCGCCATGCCCGCCAAGCCGAAGCTCACGGCCGGGGAGCGGCAGGAGACTGCCCGGCGGCGCCGAAGGTGACGTCGGGGCAGGAGCGGCGCCCGGTTCCTCGGTGAGGAGTGTGCGGCCAACAACACCCAGGAGGACAGCCAGTCCGCGTGGTCGCCCGACGGCCAACGGATCGCGTTCTCCCGCGTCATGCCCGATGACCGCACACGCCTCTTCGTCATGAACGCGGACGGCACGGGGGAGGTGCAGCTGACGGCCAACTTCACGGATGGCAGTTGCCCGCGCTGGTCGGTCGACGGACAGACGATCATCTTCAGCAGCCTCCGCAACCCTCACCCCTGGAACATCCATACGATGAACGCCGACGGCAGCAACGTGAAGATGCTCATCGGCGGGAAGGGCACGGACTGGTACCCGGACTGGCTTGTCCCGCACTAAGCAGCCCTTCGGGCCGACGCGCTGCGCGCGGACGGCGACGGCCGCCACACACCGGGGCCACCACCAGCCAGGCCGGCAGGCGAGACGCCCTGCGGTCCCGGGGAACGACACGGCAGCGGCGCGCCGGGGCGACCGGCGCTCGAGACCCACGGAGAGGCACCCATGGAGATCCGGCGCATTGACGAGCAGGACGTTGAGGGGACCATCGCCGTCTATCACGCGGTTTACGGCGATGGGTTCCCGTTCCAGGAGTTCTACGACGCGCGGTGGGTGAAGAAGGGCGTGTTTGACGATGACATCGCCTGGTTCGTGGCCGAGGACGACGGGCAGATCGTGGGGTCGGCGGCGGTGATGCTCAACGTCGGCGATGCCGACGACCTCATCGGGGAGTTCGGGCGGCTGGTGGTAGACCCCGAGGCGCGCTCGGGGGGCATCGGAACGCGGCTGATCGAGGCGTGCCTGGCCCACGCGCAGGGGCGGGTGGAGGTCGGCTTCGCCGAATGCCGCGTGGCGCACCCGGGCGCGCAGAAGATCTGCTCGCGGAGCGGGTTCGCGCCGGTCGGCTTCGAGCCTCTCGCCTACAAGCTCGCAGGGAACCGTGAGAGCGTGGCCTTCATGGCGACGGTGGGGCCAAACGCCCTGCAGTTGCGGAAGAACAACCCGCACACGATCGCCAGCGTCTACCCGCTGGGCTCTGCAGCCCTACGCGCGGTGGGGTGCGAGCCGGACCTGATCGCCGAGAGCTCGCCGGAGAGCTACCCCATCGACGACACCGTTGCGGTCGGCGCGCCGAAGGGCGAGTACGACTACCGGCTGTTGCGGATCGGGAAGGGACGGGTGGTCGACCGGGAGGTCTTTGGGGGGGTGAGGCTGGAGTACGGGTTCCTGAAGCTGGCCGCGCATCAGGCCCAGTACCTCGTCGCCGAGCGGGAGGGGCAGCCGGTGGGGGCGGCGGGATTCGTCCACGATCCGATCGATGAGAAGGTCCGGCTGACGGAGCTCATCGCGGTGAGCGATGCGGTGAAGGGGTCGCTGCTGAAGGCCTTCGTGGAGCACGTCACGCAGGCCCACGGTCCCGCCTACGTGCAGGTGGATGTGCGGGCGGACTCGCCGCGGATGCAGCAGAGCCTCTGGGAGCTGGGCTTCGTGCCGGTGGCCTACTTCCCGGCGATGGTGTTCGAGCAAGTGGAACGGCTGGACGTGGTGAAGATGGTGCGCCTGACGGTACCGTGGGACCTGGGGCCGATCGAAATGATCGACTCCGTCGTCCCCTTCAAGGAGCTGGTGGAGGCGGCGTTCGTCGAGCGGCATCGGGGGGCGGTGATCGCCGATGTGACGCGGCGGGTCCGGATCTTCCAGGGCCTGGGCGACTGGGACGTCGAGCGGCTGCGGGCGATCTGCTCGGAGACGCGCTTGCGCCGCGATCAGCGGGTCTTCGTGGAGGGCGACCCCGGCCAGGAGCTCTACGTCGTGGTGGAGGGGGAAGTGCAGATCGTGGCGGATCGGGAGAGCCGGCAGGTGCTCGCGAGCATTGGCCCGGGGGAGGTGTTCGGGGAGTTGGCGCTCGTCGATGGCCTGCCGCGATCCGCGGGAGCGACCTGCGCCCAGGACTCCACTCTCCTGGTGCTGCAGGCCTCGGACTTCCGCCAGCTGACGGCGCGGCACCCGGCGATCGGCCGAACGGTCCTGCTCAACCTCTGCCGCACGCTGTCGTCGCGCCTGCGCGCCGCCGACCAGGCGCTGGAGTCGCTGGAGAGAAGAGAGACAAGCCCCTGACCTCGCGCATCCGGGCTGTCCGCTTCGCTCAGGTTAGGGCGGTCGAGCCGTGGGGGACCGACCAAGTCTCGGGCGGACGGCGTCGGGACTGGAGCCTCGACCCACGCGAGACTTGGACAGTCCCGCCGAGGGGGCACCCCACCGGCTCAACCTGAGTCAAGCGGACAGCCCGGGAGTTGGGGGACGCGCTCCCGGGTGCTACCGGACCTGAATCACCCGCCCCTGGTGCCGCGCCAGGGGCACGATGAGTGTGTTCCCCTCAGCCGCGAGCGCCTCATCCCTCAGGAGGTCGGTTCCCCCCGCGAGGCCTGCGAGCTTCAGGCGTTCGAGGTCCAGCACCAGCTTCGCCTCCGTCGCCTCGCCCGTGTTCATCACTGCGAGCACGACGCCCCCCTCGGCGACGTAGGCCGACGCGAGCACCTGCGCGTCGGTGCTAGCGCCGCTGCCCTTCCAGTACGGGAGGAACTCCGCCTCGGCGATGCCGAGCGGGTCGAGGGTGTCGTGCAGTCGGAGGAAGGGCGCGGGGTCGCACCAGATCAGCCACGCGCTGACATCGTGCAGCAGCAGGTAGGCGGCGAGGTTCGGGCTGCCGGCCTGTTTGTGCTCGTCGCCGAACTCGGGGAGGTAGAACTCGACCGGGCCGTAGTTCCGGCCCAGGAACTCGGCGCGGAACATGTCCGGCGGCAGGAACTCGAGGTAGTCATCCTTCAAAGCCGCCGAGCGGAACTGCTCGCCGTCCAGCAGCGTGTCGGTGAACGAGAGCATCGGTATGACGACCTCGGACGACATGTGGACCATCAGCAGCGGGGTGGGGCGCGTCTCGCGGCAGAGCGCATACACCCGGCGGATGATCTCCCGATAGGCGCGGAGGGGCCGCGTCGGCTGCGCTTTGCCCTCGGCATCGGTCCAGCCGCACGGGGGCGCCTGGCAGGGATAGGGGCACCAGCAGTCGATGTAGATGCCGTCGATGCCGTACTTCTCGATCGCCTCGTTGATGCGATACAGGATGAAGTCCTGCCAGTCGCGGTTCGCCGGGCAGACACCCATCGAGGCGTGTCCCATCTGCGCCACGTCGCTCGGCAGCACATCCCGCGGCGGGTCGCTCGCCCAGCGCGACCGGTAGTACAGCCACTCCGGCGCGCCGCCCGAGCAGTAGTTGAGGTTCACGTACGGGACGACCTGAACGCCCTTCTCGTGGGCGGCCTTCACGCGCTCGGCGAAGGCGGGTCCGTCGATGGGCTCGGGGTAGCCGTACCACTTCATGTTCGCGTTCGGCCAGATGATCTCGAAGGTCGCCCGCGGCGCCGCGGCCATCCGCCAGCGGCGGGCGTCCGCCGGCCTCGGGCGCGCGGGCGTCGCCATCATCCCGAAGGCGTACTCCCGCCGCCCCTGCAAGTCGGTCTGCTTCGCGATGAGGCGCAGGGTGACGCGCACCACGTCGCCCTCGGGCTTCACCTCGATCGCAGGCTTCTCCGCCGAAGCCACCCAGTTGCGCGGCGACTCGGCGAACCACGCGAGGCCCCGGTCCTCGTTGCCCACCCAGACGAAGTGGGTCCACTCCGACGACCAGCCCTCCGGCTTCAGCGCGCCCGCCGGGTTCCCGATCCACTTGAGCTGATCGGCGTGGAAGAGCGTTGCCTGCGCGGCGGGCATCGTCCAGGTCAGCCGCAGCTCATCGAGTGGCGCCCCGTAGCCCGCGTCGACCGTCAGGTCCGTCCAGACGAAGCCGTCGTACTCGATCTCCTGTCTCACCGACGCGGTCAGCGACGCCGCGAACTTGCCGCTCGCCGTCAGTACGCAGCGGGTCTCGCCGGCCTGCTCGACCTTCGGCTGCGCGCCCCGCATCGGGACGGCGGACTCCCCGAGGACCGCCTCGAGCGCCACGGGCGAGGCCAGGAGGTCGGCGCCGCCGGAGCGGATCTTGTCGGGGAAGGCCGAGAACTCGTACTCGCGCCCCCAGCACTCCACGATGCCCGGAGCGGGGCCCGTCTTCAGGGGCGTCCAGGGCGGCAGGACCTCGTCCTCCATGCCGAGGGTGTTGCCGCTCCAGACCGGAGGGCCGGGCTTCGTGAAGGGCGCGGAGGCCTCGGCGACCACCCCGCCCGCCGCATCCAGCAGCGTGGCCTGCACCCGATATGCGCCTTCCGGCACCTCGCCGACCGCCAGCGTCGTCTCGCCCATGTCCCGCGGGAAGTCGCTGATCTCGGCCTGCGCGAGCGGCCCGCCGCCGGCCTCCGGTGTCAGCTCGACCCGAGCGCGCCGGCCTGTCCCCAGCTCACCCACGACGCCTGCCGCGTCGCAGGCCACGTGCAGTTCGCCCGCTTCGGGGTCGACCGTGAGGTCCAGCACAACCTCAGGCGTGTACGTGAACGCCTCCCCCCGCGCCGCCGCGGCGATGGCCTCCGCATTCAGCGGCACGGAGTACAGCTTCACCTCGTCGATCAGCGTGTGCTTCGCGGGTTCGCGCTGCACGTGCCAGGGGTCGTCCCCGAGGCGAAACGTCTCCGCGAGGCGCTCGGGCAGCGGCGGGTCATTCACCACCCCGGCCCGCGCGCCGTCGATGTAGACTTCCAGCCGCTTCGCCCGCCACGTCCCGGCGAGGTGGTGCCATTCCCCGGGCTTCCAGTCGATGCGCAAGCCTGCCGCGGCGCGGTAGGTCGCCGGATCGGCGCCCAGCAACGTCAAGATGCCGCCCTGGTAGTACCGGTAGAAGACGAGCCAGCCCGGGTCCCTGGCCTCCAGGAAGACGTGGAACTCGTCCTCCTGCCCCGTCCAGTCCAGAGGGCAGACCCACATCTCCACCGACCCGGACGTTGCCCGCAACACGCCCTCGGTCGCGTACCGCAGCGTCGCCGCGCCATCGCCGCAGACGAGCGCCTGCCCGAGCCTCCCCGCGCGGAACTCGACCGGGCCCTCCACCGTCACCGGCGCGCCCTCGCCGCGCGACAGCGCGTCCACCGACCCTTCGAAGGCCGCGTGAAAGGTCAACGGCGGCTCGGGCGGGGCGGCCACTCCCGGCAGTGCGACTCCGACCGACAGCAGCAGACAGAGCATGTGACGACCCCTTCCCTCGTAGCCGTGAGGCGGGCAAGAACGCCCACAAAGTAGATGGCGTCCGGCAGACTGCACGGGACTCGGTAACCGGCCTCTAACCCTCGAACAGCACGTAGCTTGGGTCCGCGGTCACCCGTACGGGGCCCTCGACGCGCCGCTCGGCGCCCATCATGTCCCACACGCGCGTGGCCCCCGGCAGGGCAAGGTCCGTGACCGTGCCTGTGCGCGCCCAGACGACCGCCAGCCTTCCCCGAGGCGTCGCGAACCGATGCACCCACACATCGGCGATCGGCCGCTCGACG
>VGFB01000116.1 GCA_016869015.1 Armatimonadota bacterium | reverse complement strand
TGGGCGTTCGGGGGTCTGCCTGGTGCCGACGGCCGGACTTGAACCGGCATGAGGAATCCCTCACTAGGTCCTGAACCTAGCGCGTCTGCCAATTCCGCCACGTCGGCACGCCTCCAACGTACCGCAAACCGGCCCGGCTGTCAAGAGGCGGCGGGGCCTCCCGAGGACGCGACAAGCTGGTCGCGGAAGCTCTCGGGGGTCACCAGGCCGATGATCCGGTCATGTTCCCGGACCAAGACGACCCCACAGCCCCCCTGAGCCAGCCTGCGGTATACGTCGGCCATGTTGGCGTCGGGCGGCACCTGACACACATTGGTCGTCATCACCTCTCCCACGGTGCGGTGCGGGCCCAACGTATGGAGGCCGGTGAGGAGGTCCTGGCGCGTGACGACGCCGACGATCATGTCGCCCTCCACCACCGGGAAGTCGTGCTGGTAGCCCTGAGTTGCGTAGGCGAGGGCGATGGACAGCGGCGCGTTCCGGTCGAGTGTCTCGAACCGGCGGATCATCGCTTGTCCGGCCGACACGCGCTCGAGGACGGCCTGGGTGCGGACTTGGCGGCCTTCCTGCCCGGCCCCCAGGAAGATGAAGATCGCGATCAACACGAGCCAGATGTTCATGTTGAGCAGGAAGATGCCGGCCAGGCCGATCACCACCGCGAGCCCCTGCCCGAGAGAAACGGCGATATCCGTCGCGCGCACGTGGTCCATGTAGTGCGCGAGCACCGCGCGCAGCACGCGGCCCCCGTCCATCGGGAAGGCCGGCAGCAGGTTGAAGCCGGCGATCATCACGTTGGTCCACATGAGCATCACCAGCAACGGGCGCTCGCCGTAGGCCATCGGGCCGCGGTAGCCGATCAGGTGCACGACCGCGTAGAGGGCGCCCGCGATCGCCAGACTGGCCGCCGGACCGGCGATGGCCATCATCCCCTCCTCGGCCGGCCGACGAGGCATCTCCTCCATGGAGGCCACGCCGCCGATCGGGAGCAAGGTGATGCTCTCGACGCGGACCCCATACGAGCGGGCCACGAGGCTGTGCGCCAGCTCGTGCACCACCACGCACGCAAACAGCGCCACGATGAAGACCATGCTCCACAGGGCCTTGGACGGCCCGCCGGACATCAGACCGGCGACGCCGATGAAGGCCACCAGCAGGAGGAAGGTGATGTGAAGCCGGACGGGGATGCCGAAGAGACGCCCGATCTGGACAGAACCACCCACGGACCAACACCTCACGAAGGCAATGCGGCACGATCCCGGCGACGCCGGTCGGGCCCACTGTATCACAACGCGGCGGGTGCCGATTCGCCTCACGCCGGTCGCGTCAGCGCAGCAGGCCGCGGCGATAGGGCTCGGGCCGCGCCAGCTCCGGCCGTCCACACGGCGGCGCCGCCTCGCCCGAGCAGGCGACGTGGCAGTTGGCCGTACAACGGGGCACTGGATGAAACCGGCCGTCGGGCCCCTTCCGGCAGTACGGCAAGACGAACCCCTCGCACGTCCCGAGTCCGGGGCTGTCGCAGCTCTCCGGAAGCTCCTGGCACGAGGCGTAGGTCATGCCCCGTTGCTCGCAGGCGGCGCGAAGGCGGCCGTGCAGCTCGCGACGGAGGTCCTCCCGGAGCACGAGGCCCCGGCAGGTGCCGCTCCACCCGCGGACGTAGTCCAACTCCATCCGCTCCGCAGCCTCCGGCGATACTCCGGCGCGGACGATCTCCAGGAGGCGCCCCACGAGCGACGATCGCGCCCCCGGCGCCTTCCGGTTATCCAGGCGACCGGTGCTCCCCGTAACGTGCCGGCACCCGGCGGCGGCGAACTCACTCAGCAGACCCTCGGTGCGCTGCCACCAAAGGTCTCCGTAGAGCCCCTGGAAGATGTGGCGCAGGTAGGGGTCGAGTCGCACGCCGGCCCAGACCCCGAGCACGGCCATCCGGCGGACGGCCTGTAGGCGCGCGTGGAATGAGGGAGCGCGCGGGGAGAGGAGGCGGAGCACCTCGGGCGGGCCCTCAATGGAGACGAGCACGGCCTGGCGGTCGTGCGCGCCGAAGCCCGGGAGGTCGGCGAGGAAGGACGGATCGGACTTGGTAGTGATGGCGAAGCTGAGACCCCATCTCAGCAGCACCTCGACGACGCGACGCGTCTCCCGGCGGACGGCGTCGCTCGCCTGACACGGGTCTGTGGTAGTGCACAGGAGGACAGGCGGCACCAGGCTGAGGCGCGTGAGGTCGCGCTCAATCAGCTCAGGGAGGTTCGCGTACACTCGCGCCCCGTCTCCGGGGTCGGCGTAGATGGCGTCCCGAGCATAGCAGAACGAGCAGTCATGAACACAGTGGGCGCGGCCCGGAGGGGTGAGGTTGATGATCCACGGATGGAAGCACTTCCGACGAGGCCCCTTGTAGGGGAAGTCGTGCAGCGTGGAGGTGCGCTTGCGGACCGGCATGTGGCGGCCGCTCGGGGGAAGCGCCCGACCGTCATCGGGTGTCTGCTCCATCGGGAACCGCTCTCCAGGTGATCGTGGGGCGCGTCAGGCTACGAGCCCCGAAGCTTGCGCAGGTCGGAAACCCAGAGCCCCTCGTCCGGCGTCTCAGGCTGGGCGAAGGCGGGCCCAGAAATCGCGGCCGTCGAGCCGTCACGGGTGAGGTCCCACTCGCCCGGAAGCAGGATGGGGAAGGGCTCCTTGGCCGGCTTCAGGTTGCCCTGAAGGTCGCAGGTCAGCGCGTGGAGACGGGCCGTGAGGTAGCTGTCGCCTACGGCCTGCAGCAGCCAGACGTGCCTGGCGTCCAGCCAACGGTGAGCGACAACGTCCTTCGCGACGATGTGCCCGGGCTTGCCAGTGAGCGGCACGATGGCGAGATGACGGCGCGCCGGTTGGTCGCTCTCCAGGACGATGGCGAGGTGCTTCATGTCCGGAGACCAACGAACCTCGCGCACAGCCCTCTCGACAGGCGCCAGAGCGACGCCGTCGGTCGGAGCGCCCAGTTGGCGCTTCACCGCTCCCTCGCCCGAGCACAAGGTCACGCCCGGCCGCGCGCTGCCGGGGTAGTAGAGCGGCGCGCACAGGATGCGCCCATCCGGCGACCATGCGGGCGGATGAACCGCGCCGAACTTCGGCGGCTTGCCCGAGGAGCGATGCTCGGACCGGGCCTCGCCGGTTGCAAGATCGGCTACGAGCGTCCGGCCCTCGAAGTGGTCGGTGCGCGAGTAGAATGCGATCTTCTTGCCGTTCGGCGACCAGACCGGGTTCACGTCCAATTGGAGCGTCCCGCTCCCGGCGAGGGCCGACCCCGCAGGCAGCAGCCGCCTCGCCTTGACCAGCGCACGGTCTCCCGAGCCGTCAACGCCCACGACGTGAAGCTCGCCCTCGAGGTTGTAGCAGAGACGCTCACCATCCGGGGACCACGCCGGTCGGCAGTCGTCGATCCGCTTCGCCGCGGGAGCGCAGTTCGTTACGCTGCCGTCGTCGAGGGAGACGACCTGGAGGCCCTGACCGTAGAACGCGACCTGCTGACCGTTGGGTGAGAGGCGCGGCCCGCGGACAGGCTGATCGGAGGCCAGCCGGCGGCAGACGTCTCTCGGCAGTGCGGCGAGGCCGTCGAGGGCGGCCGTGTGCCCGTGCTCGACCGTCAGGCAGCGCTGGTAGGCGAGGATGGCGTCGGCAAAGCGCCCCTTGGCCCGGTAGACGTCGCCCTCCGCGACGAGGAGGGGACACCACTGGGGCCAGTCGCCCTTCGGCTGCTGACCGCTCCACAGCACGCCGGGCTCCACCTTCGGCGCGCGCTGTCGAGCCTTGGCGCAGACCTGAAGCGCCTCGTCGTACTTGCCGGCCTTGACCAGGGCCGGGGCCAACCTCACGGCGAGGTCCACGTCCCCCGGAGCGCGCTTCCACAGCTGCCGGAGCGGTTCGAGGGCTGTCTGTGAGTCCCCGGCGCGGGTTGCGGCGTCTGCCAGGCCCTCCAGAGCCAACTCGGCCTCCGGGCGGATCAGCAAGGCGCGCTGGTAGGCCTTGGCCGCCTCAGCGGGAGCGTTGCCCTTGAGATAGGCTTCGCCAAGATCGTGCCAGATTCCGAAGTCCCCGGGCTTAAGCTCGGCCGCCTTGCGGAGGTGTTCGGCGGCGTCCGGGTAACGCTGCGCCTTCAGGGCCGCCCGCCCCATCGCTGCGCGGTAGCGGGCGTTGCCCGGCTGCAGCTTCGAGGCGATCTCGAAGCTCCGCATGGCGGATGACGGGTTCCGGGACAGGTCCGCCATGCCCTGGCGGAAGTAGTGCTTACCGGCGAAGAACGCGACCGCGCACCACAGGCCGTAGGCGACGGCCAGGGCGGCGGCGATTCGTAGGATCCACACGAACGTGCGCCACTTCATCGTGTCGGCATCTCGTCAGGAAGTGATGACCAGCGCATAGCCGGCGAGCGGGGGCAAGGCCGTGACGACCGTCGGGCCGTCAACGGTGCAATCGAGCAGCGAGTCGCTGGCGCCCGGCTGGTGCCACGCCGCATGGCGGGACGGCGCCAGGTCGGCGCGGACGTGCAGACGCAGCCCTTCCACAGGCGCCGCATCCCTCGCCAGGAGGTGGAACGTCGCCTGCCCGGTCGGTAAGCGGAAGGCCCTCAGCCACACTCGCCCCAGGCTCTGTGGCGGGCCGGTCACGTGCACGACCGGCGGATCGGGCAGGAGCTCGCGCGCCACGGCGGCCAGGTGCTGTCGCCACGGCTTCTCCGGCTGCTCGCCGGCCGACGGGACGCGGCGCACGCCGGGTCGCGCGAGGTCTGCCGCGAAGGCTGCGGGCGCGCGTCGGCGGCCGTACTCATCGCACGATCCGGCGGCGCCGGCAAGGAGGAGACCTCGACCGCCGGCCGCCAGTGAGGAGGCCGTCCGGGCCTCCTCGTCGGTCATGCGCGCCTGCCCGGCGAGGACCGTCACGGCGTATCGCCCAGCCCCGGTTACGGGCACCACGTCGAAGGGGATCGCGGCCTCCAGCAGAGCCTGTTGGGCCGCCAGCACCTCCCGACGTTGCTGCGGGTCTGCCGCCACATCCCCCTCGGAGAAGGCCAGCGCGACCTCGGCAAGCGACTCCGCGCGGTGATGGTAGTGTTCGTGGCGAGCGGCGAAGTCGAGGAGCTCCCGCCAGGCTTCCCGCAGCGACGCGTCCGCGACGAAGCGGAGCCGGAGGGCGTCGGGTGAGTCGTTGCCGCCGCAGCCCTCGCAGCGCAAGGCTCCGTGATGCGCAAGGACGTGCCCCCCCAAGGTCATCGGCTCGCGGACCCCTGCGCCAAGCGACGCGCTTGGGTCGGTCGGATGGCCGGGACAGGCCGGCAGATGCACGAACGTGGAGGACGCGCTGCCGGCCAGATAGCAACCAGCCCGGGCAGCCGGCCAGGCGTCCGGCTCCGTGGGCGCGCTCGCGCAGGTCACCACGTCTAGCGGCGCGCACACCTCCCCGAACGCAGTGCGGGAACCCTCCGCGGCGCCGAGGTCCAACTCGGCCCAGAGCGCCAGGTGGCCGCTGATGGAGCGGAGGTGAATGCGCAGTTCCGCCAGGGCGCTGCGCAAGGCGTGGACCTGGAAGTGGGCGGCCTCATAGGAGAGGGGGTCGGCGTCGTCGTCCGCCTCGGGAAGCCGCACGTGCTCCCAGGTGGACAGGCCGAGGCTGTTCTCGGGGGTCTGGAGCCGCCCGGTCAGCCAGCGCCGGAACCCCTGCTGGCAGCGCTCGCAATGGCACGCCTGGGGGCCGAAGGGGCCAAGCAGGATGCCATCAGCCTGCAGCCGCTCGCAGGCGACGGAGACGCTGTCTCTCAGCAGCTCGAGGTACCCCTGGCTGCGATAGCACGGCCGCCACGCCGGCCGGCCGCCGCCGGCCGGGACGATCCGGCCCTCGGGCGTACGCTGGGCCCAGGCCGCCAGGCCCGGTCGGTCTACCAGCAGGGCCTCATGGTACAGCGCCGCTCCCTCGATGCGAGCGAAGACCCGGAGACCGAGATCGCGGCACGCGGCGGCAAACTGGGCCGCGTGACGGAGGTCGTCGGCCTGGGCCACGCGACCGAACCCCTCATCGCAGTGCAGGGCGACGGCCGTCACCCCGGCGTCCTTCAGGCCCTCCAGAGTCCGGCGTGAGTGGACGACATCCGACCACGCGCGGCGCCACTGGAGCGTGCGGGGGCCAGGATCATCGCCCCCCCGGAGCCGGCGCGCGGACGCCCCGAGGTACTCGCGCGACAGGTCGACGAACCGCAGCGACAGCGGCCGCAACCACGCGGGGGGACTGCTGGGGTCGAGCATCGGCGCGCCCTTCCTCGGGGTGGGTGAATGGCTACGGCTTCCGTCGCTCACCGGCCAGCGGGATGTCGATCAGGTGCTCGTCGCCGAGGCCGGCGGCGGCCATCACGCGCTCGCACCAGCGCAGATTCCCCACGGCGCCGCACGAGTGCGCATCGCTGCCCACGATGAAGCGCACGCCAAAGCGGGCGAACAGATGGAGCACGTCCGCGTACTCCGCCGTGATGCGCTCAACCGAATGGTCCGGAAACCACCAGGGCAGCTGGTTCATGATCTCGAAGGCCGTCCGCGTCTCCTCGAAGGCGGTGGCCATCTCGATGAGCGGGGCGGCCTTGAAGTCGACCGGCGAGAGCACGGCCGGGAAGCGCCCGAGGTTCAGCGGATGTGCGATGGCGTCGACCAACGGGTTCGCGCAGGCCTTCGTGACCGCCGACACGACGTTCTTGATCAGCCTGGCCTGGTTGGCCGGCGGATCGGCCGCGATCCCCTCGGTCCTGCCGCCGAAGTCGACCAGCACGAAGTCGAGCCGCGCGGCGATCTCCTCGGTGATGCTGATCTCGCCGGCGGGGTTGAGGATGACTCCTTCCGCGCCGGCGAGCACCTTCGTCGCACAGGCCGCGTCCGCCGCTTCCACCTCGCGCAGCATGTTCCCCAGCCACGGCGCGTCGCCGAAGACATGGTCGGTGATGATGAGCGTCTCGAGGCCGCAGGCCTCGGCAGCACGAGCGTTCTCCAGGACGCTGTTGCGGCCGTCGGAGAACGTGGTGTGGGTGTGAGCATCGTACCGGCCCAGCAACGCCTTCCGCCGCGTCGGCATGGCGCCGCTCCTACTCGCGGGCCTGTGCGATGATCCGGCGCATGGCCTGCAGCGCGGAGGTCGCCCAGTCCGCCGGGTTGTCGGCGATGTTGAACAGGTCGAGCGTGCAGTAGCCCCGGTACTCGATCTCCGCGAGCGTTCGGCACACCGCAATGAGGTCCAGGTCGCCCTCGCCGGGGAGCAGGTGTTGGTGGACACCCGACGCCATGCCCTCGACGTGAGTGTGCGCGATGTCGGAGCCGAGCATCCTGATGCTCTCGCACACGTCGGGATCGGTCAGGAAAGCGTGGCCGACATCCAGGTTCACCGCGAGGGCCCCGCCCGGCTCTGCGTCCAGGAGCCGGCGCATCTCGGCGGAGTCGCTGACCGCCAGCCCCGGCTCAGGCTCGATCGCGATGCGGACACCCAGGTCGCGCGCGCGGGGGAGGAGCAGTTCGAGCGCCTCATGCAGGTCTCGCCACGCGGCAGCCTCATCCGGCTCCGTACGACGGCCGTTGATGATGAACACGTCGGCGCCGAACGCCGGCACCAGTCCCAGCCCCCGAACCGTATTGCGGCGGCGTTGCTCAGGGCCCTCGAAGTCGGCGTGGTAGCTGACGCTCGCCACCTCCAGGCCGGCGGCCGCGCAGCCCTCAGCGAGGCGCGCCGCGTCGGCCTCCGTCAGAGCCTCGGGCCTGCAGTCGGGATGCTCGAGGCAGAGCTCCACACCGTCATAGCCGAGCCCGCCGAGGACCTGCAGCGCCTCGGCGATGGGTCGTTTGTGGAAGCCGGCAGTCCGGAAACCGATCTTCATCGTCCCCACCTGTCGTAAGCGGGAGGTCTTACCAGCCATGCTCCCCGAGCAGGGGCACGAACACGCAGCCGATCCCCTCCTCGGTCACGGCGCCTTCGGCGCCCTTGGTGACGGTGACAATGCGCTGCAGATACCGATCCCCGACGGGGATGACGAGTCGACCTCCCGAGGCGAGCTGCTCGACCAGGGGCTCCGGGACTGCCGGGGCGCCGGCGCCGACCACGATCGCGTCATAGGGAGCCGCCTGCGGGTAGCCCAGCGTGCCGTCGGCGACCACGACCGTCGTGTTCGAGCATCCGAGGTCCTGGAGCGTGCGGGCGGCGCGGGCAGCCAGTGGCGCAACACGCTCAACCCCGATCACCTCGTCGAACAGCCGACTCAGCAGCGCCGACTGGTACCCCGAGCCTACCCCCACATCCAGGGCGCGCCCGCGCCCGGTCGGCTGCAGGGCGGCCAACATGCACGCCACGATGTAGGGCTGCGAGATGGTCTGGCCCTCCCCGATCGGCAGCGCCTGGTCGTCGTAGGCCTGGTCGCGCAGGCGGTCGGGAAGGAACCGGTGGCGCGGCACCGCGCGCATGGCCTCGAGCACCAAGGGGTGTGCGATGCCGCGCTTCTCGATCTGTGATCGCACCATCTCCTCGCGCTGCGTGCCCCAGAGCGCCTGGTCGCGGGGCGAGTCCGGTGTCAACGC
>VGFB01000115.1 GCA_016869015.1 Armatimonadota bacterium | reverse complement strand
CAGGTCAGGCCCATGGACGCAAGACCCCCAGGTGATGGGTGAGAGCATGTGTGAGGAGCGGGTTTCTGGGCGCAGCACGGTGCGCCCCTACTTGGCGCCCCCATAGTCGGGGCATGGTAGAGCGATTCGCGAACCGTCCACGCGCCTTGGGAGGAGCCAACCTCGGCCTCTCACACCTGCCCTACGAGACAACGGCGGGTCGTCAGCGGAGGTCGAGGCTTGCGCCGCGGGCGCGACAGGCCTCGACGTGCGCGCGCAGTCGCTCACGCCGCGAGGGGCCCGCCCCCTCGGTCTCGGCCATGGCCGCCGCGAACCGCGCGTCCGGGCCGGCGGAGGCGGCGTTCCGCGCGTCGAGGGCAAGCATCCGCAGCGTGTCGATCAGCCCGTGCAGCTCATCGAAGAGGGCCTTCGATTGCCCCGGGGTCGGTTGCGCATCAAAGCCGCGCCAAGGGGCGCTGCGCCCGTGACGCCAGTGATCGTAATAGGCCGCGGTCAGCTCGTCGTGCGCCCGATGGAAGGGCGCCTCCACGGCCTTCCGCAGCGGAGCGAACTCGACGGCATCGAGGTTGCGGGTCGGCGCTTGCCAGGGCATGGCGGTTGCTCCTGCGGGGTGTCGGCTCAATCGAGGCTTACTTGCAGCTGCCCGGCGGAGAACTGCAGGCTGTCACCGTTGGAGATGGTCTTGGAGGTCTCCAGGGCGCCACGGAAGAGGAGATTGCCGCTCGTGGCAGCATCGTAGATCCCGACCCCCTGAACGGTTCCCCAGTCGCCACCGGAGGCGGTGAACGTCACGGCCGCCGAGTTGCTGCACGCCCCGCCGGAGGGCGCCCCGAAGGTGGCGGCCTGGCGAGAGTAGCCGTTACCGGACAGTTCGGTGCCGCCCGTGTCGGTGGGCACGGTGGAGTAGAGAGCCGCGTAGACCGTCGAGGGAGAGCTGAGCGCCGTATTGCGCAGCACGTGGTTCAGGAGGGCGTTCTCCAGATAGTCGGACATCGCGCCGGTAGTGGGCATGGCGTGGGCTCCTCAGGGGGATTGGTGAGAGGCAAAGAGGGGACAGCCCATGCGTGTCGCTGACGGCGTCGGGACTGGAGTCCCGACCTGCGCGAGACCTGGACAGTCCCTAACGGAGGCGGGCCTTGATGAGGACGGTGAGGTCGGCGCCGGGCGTGCCGGCGACCTCGTCCACCTCGATCACGAGGTGCTCCCCGGCGTCGGGCTTGCGGTCCCCGTCGGGCATCCCGCTGACGGCAACGGTGTAGTCCGCAGCGTCGTGAGCGAGGCTCGGGCGGTTGGCCTGGGTGGCGAAGATCGAGTCGCCTTTCGAGCCGTCGGCGCCGAGATGCACATCTACGGTTGTCGCGCCCGAGCCGGCCCCGTTGCTGCTCATCGCGATCCGCACCGACTCGACCCACAAGTCGTGGGCCACAGGTATGACGGCCTGCACGCCCGCGGCCGCCGTACCGGGGAGAGCGACGACGATGTCATGGGCCTGCAGACCGAGGACCTTCGCGTCATCGTCGAGGTTGCTCAGCGTGTCGGAGCCGTTCCAGTCCACAGTGCAAAGGACCAGCTCGCCTGAGGTGGGGGAGGAGGTCTTCGCTTTGTAAGGGCCATCATCGTCGGCGCCGTCGATGTAGACGAAGTACGTGTCGCTCGACTTGCCGGTAAAGTCGACCGACGCGCCGCCGCTGTATCGCTTGCCGGCCACATAGGCTCGACCCGAAGCGATGTCGATCTCGGTGTCGTCGATCGAGCAGCCCAGACCGGAGGCAACGCCGTCGAGGCGGCCGTCGCCGTCGCGCAGCTCGAACTCATCCTGCACCCCCTGCGCGGGGTTGTTGATCTGTGTCGTTGGGTTCAGCGCGTCCCCGTTGGACACGCTCGGCTTGTTGGCGAACTCCTGATAGGCCATGGGTTCCTCCTGGATTTCCGGCTCCGGCGCTGTCACCAGCGCAGCCAGGGGTCGGCGCCCCAGCAGTGACGACCCCAGTAGGCTTGGCCGCTGTGGCGGTCGACAGTGAGCGGGTCGCGACGCGGGTCGGGGCGGCCCCACTTCGCAGATGAGGTCCATGCGCCGACACCCCAGGCGCCGACGGCGGTCTGCTCGGTACGTCCTGATACGGTTGGAGCGGAACGGGGCATGGGCGGGTCCTCCGAGGGGGGCGGGCACGAGGCGGGTCAGGCGACCCGCAGACACGGACGGCATGAGACGCGGTTAGGGTGAGGACACCCACCGGCACGCGAACTCGGTGGTGAAGTCGCCCTGGTGGGTGGCCTGCCAGCGCTTGCGGATGATGCGGAAGAGACTGCCGGAGGGGACGCCGATGCCGGTCGCCTCGACCTGGACGAAGTGGTCGGGGAAGAGGCCGGGCTTGCCGCTGCAGCGGAAATGGAGCATCTTCCGGCGCGAGAGGCGATCGGCAAGGATGCGCTCGGCCAGCGTCGCCGCCGATTGCTCGTCATACCCCACGAAGACATGCCACCAATCATCCCCGATGAAGCTCTCGGCCTCCGGAGTCTGGTGGGAGCCCGCGTCCCTCCACCAGGAGACATCCTGCTCAAGGCCTCGGTCGAGGCGCACGAAGACGGAATTCACGAAGCCTCGCCCTCCGGCGGCCGCGCCGACGGTCTCGGCACGCAAAGCGAAGGTCACATCGCCCGCCGCGGCGGTCTCATCATCCAGGACGAAGTCGGGTTCCCCGCCATACTCGATGGGAGGACGACAGAACCAGACTCCGTCCCGCCCGACGCCCCACTGATAGCCGCAAGCCCGGACGAGCCGATCGAGCCCGCGAGGCACCGGGGTGGTCTCGGGGAAGTCGAAGCGCCGCTCGGCGAGACGCGGAGCGTGAGGTATGACCAGGTCGCTGTCGCCGGTGAAGGCGATCTTCGCGTCCGGCACCCCGCACTGATTGAGCACGCGGGTGAAGGCCGCTTCGAGCGTCCAACCGGCGAAGCTCCCGAGGTACTGCCAGAACTTGCGCTCGAGCCGCAGGAAGCCGTCGCGAGCGTTGAGCACGAACAGCGCCCGATGGGGATGCGAGGCCGGGCGCTCGTGCACCGACCCCGCCAGGTAACCCGTGAACTGGGTCGCCACGTCCGTGGTCGCGCCGTCATCCCACCCGGCGTCAACGGTGAGCTTGTTGTTGCCCTTCCAGTCCGGCAGGTCGCCCACCGCGTCGCGATCGAGCTCCAGTACCAGTCGGCATTCCGCGTCGCGCCAGTCGGCGGTCAACTCGCCCTTCGCGTCCACTACCACGTTCTCGCCCTGAGTCTCGTAAGGGTCGCTCTCACCCTCCGCGACGACGGGGAGGAAGTCCATCTCGTGGAGGTAGGCGATGGCGCGGCGGTACGGATCATCGCTGAGGAACAGGACCTCGGGGACCCAGCGGTCCTCATCGCCGACGGTCGTCAGCGAGGCCCCGGCGTTAGCCGACGTGCCGGCGGGCTGCCACGCGACCGCCGCGAGCGAGGGGTCGCCGCCAAAGAGCGTGCGGTCGACGGCGAAGTACTGAGCCCGCTTCACGGCGCACTCGCTGTCCCGCCCGTCCGGATAGCGAATGGGGGAGAGGTTGACCATCGCCGCATGGCCGTAGACGATCAGGCGAACCGGGCCGGCGGCCACGAGCGGACCGTCCGCCACCCGCAGGTTCGCGGGCACACAGTAGACGACCGGTCGGCCGTCGACGTTGACGCGGAGGTGGCCGTCGATGATCTCCCAGAGGACGACCTGCTCGAAGGGCTTCTGCCGCAGGGCGCCGGTCTCGTGGGGGCCGGCGCGGAACTCGCGGAGGACCTGCCATTCGTCCTCCGGCGAGAGCCGCCAGCCCAGCCGGGGATAGCGCGCCTGCCCTTCGACGCCCGCGGCGGGCAACGCAAGCGACCACTGCCCGGTCTCGGAGTCGCCGAGCAGCTGCACCTCGACATACGAGTAGCGTGCGTTGGGGAGGGTGGGGTTCGGTGCGTAGCGATAGGCCTCCAGGCGGAAGCCGGGGTCCTCCGGCCAGTCGGTGCGCGACGTGACCTCGCCGAAATACCCCACCTCGGCGTCGTAGGCTCCGCGCGAGTCATAGTAGAAGAGACACAGCGCCCGAGGATGGCCGAGGGGATAGGCCTCCTTCCAGAGGTTCGAGCAGTTCGACAGGCTCTCGTGGTTCGACGGGACCCACTCGCCGAGGTCGGTCTGCGGCGAGTAGAGCGTCATGGGATCGCGGCGGAGGATCCCCTTCGGACCAACGGCATTGAGCTCCGGGATCACCTCAACATTGTACTGTCCGCCGGAGGCAGTGTCCCACTCGGCCACGGGATGCCGGCTGAGATCGCCGGGTCGCGTCTCAAAGTGGTCCTGGAAGCGGAACTGCTGCAGCAACCCGAGGCCGCCGTCGAACGCGAGGCCGTCGGCATGGGGATGGTCGATGACGGCCTGACAGACCGCGCGAATGTGGGGCATGGAGACACCTCTAACACGGCCGGAGTTGCGGAGCTGCGGAGTTGCGGAGCTGCGGAGGAGAACGGCGGAACGCACGGCGAAGGCTCGCGGCTGAAGCCGCTCCTACGACGGCGGGAGTTGCGGAGAACGGCAACGGCGGGATCACGACGACGGCGCGGGGGGAGGGCTCAGCCGGCGGCGACGGCTTTGCGGGAGGAGCGGGACACGGGTGCCCGGCGACGCGACGCGGATTTGAGGGCCTGAGCAGCCTGACGCTCTCGGCGCTCCTGCTGCTCGTGAGCAACGCGCGCCCGGGCGCGCTCCTCCTTCACACTGCTCGGGACGAAGAGGTCGATTCCCTCGCCCAGTGCGACGGCGATCAGGGTGAGGGTCTTGAGGGTCATGTTCGGCTGGCCGTTGAGCATCCGGGTCACATACGCGCGGCTCTTCCCCAGGCGACGAGCCAACTCCGCCCGACTGATGCCGTGCTTGTTCATCAGCTCGCAGATGCGCTCGGTGGCCTCCAGCAGGACGCCCTCTACAATTCGGTTCCCGGCGTACCTCCGTCAAGCCGGGTCCCCGCAGGAAGACCCGTCACCTCCCACGCGGCGCAGTGCTTGACTCACAGTTTCGGCGGGCTCGTCCCAGGTCGTCGCACTCTTGCCCTAGTCAACATGATGGCTCGGGGGTCGACGCGCTCGTTTGCGGCGCGGTGCTCGGCAATGCGGCAGAAGTCGGGGTTGAGGTCGATGCCGAGGTAGGTGCGGCCCAGGGAGGCGGCCGCGACGCAGGTGGCGCCGGTCCCGCAGAACATGTCGAGGACGAGGTCGCCCTCGAAGCCGGCCTCCGGCACGCCCCCGAAGGTGTACATCAGCATCAGCCGCTGTGGGAGGACGACCGGGAACGGACAGGGGTGACCGCCGGCGCGGCGGATGTCCTCGGGGTACATCGGCCAGACCTGCATGGACAGGTTCAGCCACTGCTCCTGGGTCAGGCGGTTGGCCTCTTTGACGGCCCGCGACACGCCGATCGGCGCCCCGTCCTTCACGAACACGTTGATGAACTCGACCGTGTTGTCCTCGTAGAGGTTCGGCGGATAGGGGTAGCTGCCGAACATCTTCACGGTGGTCTGCTTCTGCCACACGAAGAGGCTGTAGCGCTGCAGCCCGGGGACCCCGGCGAGGATCGAGTGCTCGATGTCACTGGAGAGGTTCTTGAGGTGGCGCGTGTGCTGATCGGGCATGACGGCCTTGGGAATCGGCATGATCGGCGTCACGATCGCCAGCTTCCCGTTCGGCAGCAGCACCCGCTCGGTCTCGCGCCAGACCTCCACGAGCTGCGCCAGGTACTCCTCGTAGGAGCACTGGCCGATCTGGCCCTCAGCCGAGTAGTCCACCGTGTTCCAATACGGGGGACTTGTGACCGCGAGCGCCACGCAGCCCTCCGGCAGGCCGCGCAGCACCTCGCGCGCGTCGCCGCAGACGATGCGGTTGGCGAGCTCAGAGGGTCGGTTGCGGGGGTCGAGAAGTCTCAAGGGCAAGCCCGTGGCCCGGGAGCCGATCGGTAGCCGGCGCCTACTGGCGAAAGTAGAAGGACCCGCCCAGAATCAGGATGCTCGGGTCATCCCAGCGGGCCAGCGTCAAGCGCGAGGCGCTGCCGTCGGCCGCGCGGAACACCACCTCGAGCCGGTCGATCTCCACCTTGCCCGCGGCCGAGGACTCGCCGGCCGCCGAGACGTCCTCCAGCGAGGCACTGGTCTGAGCGTCCCAGCGGTACGAGCCATCCGCGCTTACCTGGAAGCGGTTGATCTGCGTGACCGAAGGCCCGGAGCCCAGGTTCAGCCAGAGGGTGCTGTTGGTGCCCTCCCAGGTTCCGGTGAGGTGCTGGAGGTCGGCCGGCCGGGCGGCGCCATAGGCCTTGCCCATGAACCTCATGCCCGTCTCAGTGGGCTCCAACGGTCCTTCCCACACGTTGCCGTCATTCCACTGGATGCGCAGCACCCCGCCGTCACAGGTCCACGCGCCGCACAGGTCGCCCTTCTCCGCCCGCAACCGGGCCCAGTCGACGGCATTCAGGCCCCCCGGCGGGAAGCCGTGGTAGGCTCGGCCGTCGGGCATGAAGAGAAGCGCAGCAGGCCGCCCGCTGAGAACGCTTACCCCGACGAACAGGCCCTGGGGTCGGCCGTCCACAAGCCCGGCCACGGGCGCCGGCTCGCCCGGCGCAGTGGGGGGAGGTTGAGCAACGGGGCCCGGGGGCGTGCGCCCGACGAAGTCGAGACTCGCGATGAGCGCCTGCAGGGCCTCCATGTGCTGCGCGAGCGCCTCCCCGTCCGGGCCGACGACCATCAACATCGCGGCCCAGTCGCCATCGGAGAGAGCGTGGAAGAGGAGGACTCGCCCGGCGCCCTCGGCATCCTGCACGCTGCGGACAACGGTCAGCAGGCTCAGGCCGTTGCCCTCATGCGCCTCGACCGGCGCCTCCTCGACCACCCTAACGCCCTCGGCCAAGGCCTCGGTCACTCCGGCATCGAACCACGCCCGAAACGTCGCCTCGCCCAGCTCCGAGGCCGGATATAGCACGGCAGCCAAGGGGGCCGCGTCCTCGGACTCGGGCGGGGCCAGGATGACCGCTCCCCCCTCCTCCGCTGCCGCCCAGCCCTCCGGCGTCGTGTACTGCACCCGCCCCAAGGTGGCGGGGTCGGCTGTCAGCGGCCCGACGACGAGCAGCAAAGCCAACCCGCAGCAGACCACGGTTGTCTCCTCGAAGGCGCTCGGAAGCTCTCAGGGAGCCCGCTGCGACACCCGGGCCGAACTTCTCCTGGTGCCGTCCGTGTCTTCCTAAACGCCGGGCCGACAGCCAGGTCTCCCGCCGCCCGGGCCGAATCCAGCGAGCACCTCCACACGCGCCTCGCCCCAGACGCCCCGGGGCCTCCATCGGCGTAAGGGTTCAGTCCTGCCGGCGGGTCATTCCACGGCGCCGATGAACTCCGCGAGAATGCGCGCGAGGCGCCGCAGGCCAAGCCTACGAGCCGGCGGGGCGCGGAGGCTGCCCTTCCTGCATCTCCCAAGTCATCGGGTTGACGACGGGGGCAATGGCCTCGAACTGGGGGTCTTGGACGAAGTGACGGTCTGCGGAGTAGATCACATCGATCAGTCCGCGTAACGGCACGGCAACGAGGTAGTCATACACGTGGATGCCGGAACGCAGGCTCATCTCCACGCACTCGAAGACCGCATCCGTGGTCAGGTCCAGACAGAGGCACTGCGTCTGGAGCAAGTCGAGCAGTTCGCCCCGGGCGTCGGCGTCGAGTCCCGCCTTACGCAGCACGTCCATGATCTCCGCCGCCTGGTAGGCGGTGACACAGAGGACCTTGTCGGAGGCGTCCAGGAACGGGGTCAGAAAGGCCGCCGCCTCACGATGGACCGTCGCTGGGGCACGGTCCTCCTCGACCCAGGCATACTCCCAGATCTGGGTGTCAACGACAGCCCGCTCAGACACTGTCACCTTCCGCCTGCCTCAACGTGGCGGAATCGACGCGAAGCGCAGGCCCCGCCAGGCGTTGCCGCAGGCGCTCCACGATGCGGGCTCGCTCCTCGGGGGAGACCTCGCGGAAGACGCGCGCGCGCGCAACGCGCGGGGCAGGAGGTTCGCGGTCCGCAGCCCCTGCGAACGGATCGGTCGTGGAGAGCGACTCGCGCTTTGCCATCTCGCCCAGCCTCTCGGAGGCGGTCGTGGTCACTGTACTGCGTAGAACGCCTTCGCCGCTGCGAGGGTTCAGTCCTGCCGGCGGGTCATTCCACGGCGCCGATGAACTCCCAGTGCTCGCCCTCGTCGCGCGTGACGTAGGTCTTCACGAGGCCCTCCTGGGTCAGCGCGACCACGATCTCCCCGGTCTGCAGAGCCTCGAGGGCAGGCTGATCGTCCTCGACGGGCTCAAGGGTGATGCGCTTCGCGGTCGAGCCATCGGGGAAAGCGGCCTTCGTCGCGCCGGAATCGTGCGACCACTCGAACCACGCATGGCCGTCGGCCAGGCCCACCGCATAGACGAGTCCGTCACGCTCACAGATCTGGGCTCTCAGCAGGTCATCGGCGAGCATCGTTGGCTCCTCATCCGCTCCAGGTATTCCCATCGTCCCGCGTCCTCCA
>VGFB01000114.1 GCA_016869015.1 Armatimonadota bacterium | reverse complement strand
CAGGGCGCCGCTGGAGAGGGGCGGCGGCGGGGGGGCGCCGCCCACAGCCTCCGGTCCGGCCTGCGGCGTACCGCCCGGCACCGCGGCGACGGCCGCCCCGCCGGTAAGCGCGGTCGAGCCCGACTTCGCCTCCTGCGACACAGCCCGGATGTACTCGGCCGAGGCATCGTGCCGGGCCAGAACCACCAGGGTAAGCAACAGGCCGGCCATCACCAGACCCAGGGCCGTCAGCGAGCGCAGGCTGAGCGCGGCATCGATCCACGCGCGCCCGGCGCCGAGGGCGTCGGGCAGAGGCTGCTGCGCGCGGAGCTTCGCGGCCAGGTGCGACGAGATGAAGAACACCGCAATCCCGACGGCCAGCAGGTAAGTCCCCTGCACTGCCCGTTGGCGCGCCGTGAAGAAGCCCTCGCGCAGCCGCGTGTCGAGCTTGCGGATCTGCGCCCGGATCGGGTCCTTGTCGGAGCTCGTGGCCAACTCCGTCTGCAACAGGCCGATCTGCTCCGCAGCGAGGGGGTCGTGGGTGCGGGCGACGACGGCATTGGCCACGAGCAGCCCGATCACCGCCAGGCAGAAGGCCAGCGCCACCCAGGCGGTACCGGCCGCCGCCGGGTAGGCCAGCGCAGCCGTCTCGTTCGGTTCCGAGGGCAAGGACGGGTTCTCGCTCATGACCTCTCACTTGCGCCAGGCAAACCCAGGGCGTTCTCGCGCGTGGGCTGGACCGGACATGCCGCGTAGCACCGACCGCAGGCCACGCAGGCGGCGGGATCGGCGTCGTACTCGCTCCGGTGGCGGCGGATGGCCTGCCCCACCAGCCTGATCCCCAACACCAACCCCAACCACCCCCCGAAGGCCCACGCGCCGACTCGGAAGCGCGCGTGAATCGCCGCCGCCGTCCGGTAGGCTTCGACCGTCGGCCGTTCGTGCTGCTCGAAGGCCTCGGTGGCCTCCGTCTTGGCCTCGACTCGGCCCTGCTCCTCCAGCCAAAGCCGGTTCGCGAGGCGGACCGAGGGGTGCGCGCGCGCCAGGATGGGACTGCCGACGTTGGCCAGCCAGCCCCCCAGCACTACGAACACAGGAATGAGCGCCAAGAGCGCTGCCAGCCGCCCGCGCCCGACGTGGCGCGGGACCGCTCCCGGCTCAGGCGTCGGCGCCCGGATGGCGCCGTAGGGGCACGCCTTCGCGCACAGATGGCAGCTGATGCAGTCCTGCGGCGTGATCCGCACCCGCCATCTCGCGAAGGGCGCCAGCCATCGCAGCAGAACGCCGTAGGGGCACAGGTAGCGACAGTAGGGCCTCCCGATCACGGTCGCCGTCAGCAACACGACCAGGCCCAGAACCAGCATCCCCCGGCTTCCCGCGAGGCGGTAGAAGAGGATGAACGGGTCGTAGTCGCAGATGATGAAGGCGCTCCCCGTCCCGGCAAACAGGACCGCGGCCCCGAGGTAGACGTACGGCGCCACTCCCAGGCCGTTCTCGAGCCATCGGGGCACCCTCAACGGCCGCAGCAGCACGATCTCCTGCGCCGCCCCCAGCGGACAGACGCCCGCGCAGAACACCCGCCCGAACAGCAGCGCGAAGAGCAGGGGCAGCAGGAAGAACGCCCCGGCCACCATGGGGAGGGCGTAGTCGGAGCCGAACGCGGCCAGGGCGACGTTCTGGATCGCCCCGACCGAGCAGATGCAGCCGTGCCGGAAGAAGCCGAAGTAGAGCACCGAGAAGACCGCCAGCAACGCGAGCCCGCGCCGGTGGCGTCGCCCCAGCGCCAGCCACGCCGCCAGCCCGAGCGCTGCGGCCAGCACGCCGATGTCCACGTAGACGAGCCAGTCAGGGCGGGGGCTTGGCTTGGAGACATGCGGGTACTCGTAGCCCTGGCTGAACTGGGGCGGGGGGAAGTCGAACTCCTCCGAGGCCGCACACCAACCGGCGAGGGCCACCAACAGGAGTAGGCCGACCCCGAGGCTCCGCATTGGCCGGCTAGCCGCTCCTCCGCAGGATGTACGGCTGGTCGGCCCGCACACGCGACACCGCCTGGGCCGGGCAGGCCGTGGCGATGGCGCACTGGTTGCAGTTCACGCAACGGTCGTGGCGGATCTGCAGGATCAGCGACCCGTTCCCGAACTCCTTGCAGCCCTTCACGCAGATCCCGCACCCGATGCACTTCGGCTCGTCGATGGCGTACTGGTGATACGGATCCTCTACGAAACTACGCCGGATGGCGTTGGTCGGACAGCGCTGGTTCTCCGCCGCGGTGGTGTCATCGGTCGGCTGGTCCACGAAATACGCGAAACACCGGTTGCAGTACCCGCACACCCGGTACTCGTGCATGACCTTCACCGCCGACGGCGAGAGGACGCAGTCCGTCGCGCAGTGCTCGCAGGCAACGCACTTCCTGGGATCGATCTGCCACACCAGCTCCCCCGCGCTGCGCCGGGTCGCCAGCGCGCCCAGCGCGCCGCCCGTCGCCAGCAGCCCGATGCCCCGCACCGCCTGGGGCAGGAACTCACGGCGCGTCAATCTCTCGGGTTTGTCCGGCATCGTTCCGCCCTCGCGCATCTCGTTCGGCCTGCCGGAGCGCGGCGGCCTCCGGCAGCTCGCACGTCTCCCACAGCCCGCAGCCCCGGCACAACCCCGCACCAGTGCAACGGTCTCGGCGACCCAGGCTCAGCGCGCCGACCCCGCTGGTCAACGCGGCAGCCAGCGACCACCTTCCGGCCGCCCGCAGGAAGTCGCGACGATCACCGTCGCAGGCTCGGCTCACTTCGTCGCCTCCTCCTTCGGAGCGGGCGCTCCAGGTGCGAACACCCGCACGAGCCGCGCGTGCGGGTCCAGCACGAGCACGCGGCCCTCGCCGTCGACCGACAGGTCCAGCCCCGAGTCCGCCGAGACCGACAGGTCGTCAGGGCCGGCTACGACGCAATCGAGCGTGCCGTCCCGCCGCAGCACCTTCACGCGCGGGATGCCCTTTTCCGAGGTCACGATCCGTCCGTCGGGCAGCAGCGCAAGGTCGGTCGGGTTGCAGCACCCGCAGAACCCGTCGATCGCCATCGAGGCCTTCCCCATGGACTCCACGAACGCGCCGTCCGGCTTGTAGGTCTCGACCGTTAGCCGTCCCGGGTTGTTCACCAGCACACGACCGCCCTCGTCGACCAACACGTCCAGGTGGTAGCTCGGGAGGACGAGCCCCGGGACCTTCCGGCCGGCGTCCCGCTCGCCCAGCCGTCCGGTCAGTTGTCCTGAGCGACTATAGCGCAACACCACGCGGTCCCCCGCATCCGCGACCCACACACCCCCCCCGTGCGGGGTGACGCACGTCACGAACGGCTGCTTCCCCTCCACCGGCCACTCGGCGAGCACGGCCCCGCTCACGTTGTGCTGTCGGACCCAGGCCCGGTAGCCGATCAGCACGTTCCCCCCATCGTCAACCGCGATGCAGCGCGGCTCCTCGCTGACCGCGAACCCGATCCATGCCGTGCCTTCGGCGCCAAACGCCCGGACCTCCCGATCGCCGACCACCCACGCGCGCCCATCCGGGCCGACCGCCACCCCTCGCGGCTCAGCCAGGCCGGTCGCGATCTCACGCACCTGGGAGTAGGTCACGAGCGCGGGGTCCACCTTCCGCTGCTCCGCCTCAGCCCTCTCCCGCGCGCTCGCCGCGTCGAGCGCCTTCTGCGTTCCACGATCCCCAATCTGCAGGCAGGAGGCCAGGGCCAGCACACCCACGGCTGCTGTGGTGACCGCCACCGTTGCCCTGAGGGCCCCCGCAAGACCCCTTCGCATCTCTCCGTGGCCGCCTCTCACCGGCTTCGCACGTCCAGACACACCATCGAGGTCAGGTCGCGCGCCAGCAGCAGTCCCCCCGCGATGGCCAGCGGGCCCCACGCCTCCGGCCCGGCGAGCACCTTGGCCCGAGCCAGCTCCTTGTATCCCGAGGGGTTAGGGTCCACCAGGGCCAGCTCGCCGTTCTCGTTCAGCACGTATAGCATCCCCCCCGCGACCATGTACGGCCCCAGTCCGAACCGCTTCGTGCTGCCGCTGCTCCACTTCAGCGCGCCGTCCAGGCCCAGGCACACGAGTTGGTTATTCGGCGCCGTGCCGTACAAGTACCCCTTGTACAGGACCGGGGTGTGCTGCTGGGAGCCGTACACGTTCGCCTTCACACGCCAGAGCGTCTCCGACGAGATCGTGCCTCCGGCACTCGTGAGCTTCAACATCATCGCGCCCGAGTTGTAGCCCCCGCACAGGAAGAGCTTGCCGCCGCCCGCATCAACCGGTGTCGGGACGTTCGCCGTGCTCACCGTCCACTCCGACGTCTCCCAGAGCACCGACCCGTCCTGCGCCGACACCGCCGCCACGCCCCCGCTCGCGCAGTACACGTACACCTTCCGCCCGCCGATCGTCAGGGGCAGGATGCAGCTGTGCGTCATCTTCCAGCCCTTCGGGTTCGGCGTCTGCCATGCCACCTTGCCAGTCGCCAGGTCAACGGCGATCATCAGCGCATTGCCCCCGGGCGCCAGGATGACCCGACTCCCGTCAATGAGGGGGCACTGTCCCGCGTACCATGCCGGCACCGTCGCGCCGAACTGACCGACGAGGTCGAGCCGCCACTTGCCCGCGCCGCTGACCGCGTCGCAACACATCACGTGGCACTTCGGACCCAACGTCACAACGTACTTGGCCGTCGCCGCCGGAACAGTGCGCGAGAAACCGTGGTTCCGCTTCAACGGAACGGAGTACGCCTGGGACCACAGCTCCTGACCCGTCGCCAGCGCGAAGCAGCGGAGGCGGTCGGCCTGAGCCGCCTGGTCGTAGTCCAGCAGGTAGACCCGGCTGTTCACAATCGCCGGCCCGGCGTAGCCCTCGCCGAGCTTCACCGACCACAGCTTCGGCGGCCCCTGGGGGCCCCAGCTCCTCGCGAGAGACACCGATTGCGTGCTGATGTTGTCGACTCGAGCGCCCCGAAACCCCGGCCATGAGCCCGCGATCGACGGTACGCCGCCTCCGCCCGCCGACGCCGCCGACACCGCAGGGCCGACCGGCGCGCCGCCCGTGGGCTGCGCCGTCGCAGCGGGGCCGGTGGGAGTCGGTTGAGGGGCCGCGCCCGGCGTCTCGGCCGTCAGGGGCGGCGCCAGGCCCTCATCGGCTGCGCGACCCCCCACATCACCCAGGTCGGGCTCCCGACTGAGCCAGTGCATGATCGCCAGCGCCCCCCCGGCGGCGAACAGCGCCGGGACGCCGATCCCGATCAGCCAGCGTGCCGCCGGCGGCGGCCTTCGGTCGCTGTCCAAGTGCCTTTGCTCCCCGTGCTTCCGGCGCCGCGTGCCCGGCCTCTGAGGCACTTCACCCACAGTCCGGCGTTCTGGTACTAGTGCCCTGTCAGCCGTGAAGCGTTGGGTCGTCGTGGGTCGGCTCACCAGAGCCGACAGAGCCTTCAGGTCAACGCCGGACGGCGTCGGCTCTGGTGAGCCGACCCACGACGACAAACGGCAACTGCCAGAATCACGGCTGACACGCCACTAGGGCTGCCCCGTGGGCGGCCTGCGGCAACCGGTTCCCCAATCATACCGCGCCGGGGCCACGCGCGTCAAAGCCTCTACGGCGACAATCGACATGCGAATCCTGCATATCGCCGCCGGCGCAGCCGGCATGTACTGCGGGGCGTGTGCCCGCGACATCGCGCTCGTGACCGGCCTGCGCATGCGCGGCCACGAGGTGCAGGTTGTGCCGCTGTACACCCCGCTGCGGGTCGACGGCGAGGAGCCGTTTGAGGCCGGACCCGTCTTCATGGGCGGCATCAATCTCTACCTTCAGCAACGATTCGCGCTCTTCCGGCGTATCCCCGCCGCGCTTGACCGCCTCCTCGATAGCACGGCTCTGCTTCGCTTCGTTTCACGCTTCGGCATCGATACCCGCGCCTCCGAGCTCGGCGAGATGACTGTGGCCGTACTCTCCGGCGCCGCAGGGCCGTTCCTCAAGGAGAGCGAGCGACTGCTGGCCCACCTTGAGAAGCGCCCGCCCCCTGACGTGGTCGTCATCACAAACAGCATGCTCTCCGGACTGGCTCCCGAGCTGAAGCGCCGATGGGGCGTCCCGATCCTCTGCCAGGTTCAGGGCGAGGACGGCTTCATCGGCGGCATGACCGAACCCCACCGCTCGGAAGCGCACCGTCTCATCCGTGAGAACGCCCGGTCCGTCGATCTGTTCGTTTCGCCCAACGCGGCCTACGCTGCGGAGATGACGCGGTACCTGGACCTCCCTGGGGACGCCATGCGGGTCGTGAGGACCGGGCTGGCCGCCGAGGACTACGCCCCTACCGGACCGCGGCCTCGCGATCCCTTCACCGTCGGGTACCTCTCCAGCATCCTCCGGGGCAAGGGCCTTGACCTGCTGGTGGCGGCGTGGCGGAGGCTGGTGGCCGACGGGCGCGACATTCGCCTCCTCGTGGCCGGGCGCGTGCTGGACAAACGCTACTTCTCCGCAATCGAGGGCGATCCCGCCGGGCGGTTCGAGTACCTCGGTGAGGTCGACTTCGCGGGCAAGCTCGCCTTCCTGCGCCGGTGCAGCGTCTTCTGCGTCCCGAGTCGCCTGCCGGAAGTGCGGGGCCGGGCGGTCATGGAGGCCCTGGCGGCCGGCGTGCCGGTCGTGGCGCCCGATGCGGGGGCCTACCCGGAGATGCTGGGACTGACGGGCGGAGGCCTGCTGTTCCCGTCCGAGGACGTGGCGGCCCTGGCCTCCGGCCTCGCACGGCTGATGGACGACCCCGACGCGGCCGAGCGCCTCGGCCGCGCGGGCGCGCGCGGCATCGCCGAGCACTACTCCATCGACCAATGCACGGAGAGCATGGCGGCGGCACTGGAAGAGACGATCCGTCGTGCATCGCCGAACACATGACACGCGCTCTTCTGATCAACTGGGCCCTCGCGGGGGCCCTCGCCGCGGCCGTCGCCGAGGACTGGCCCCACTGGCGCGGCCCCGGCCGTAGCGACATCACCTCCGAGGACTCCGGGTGGGACGCAGGCGCCTGGCCGTTGGACGACCCGGCCTGGACGCTGAACGTCGACCGGGGCGCCTCCTCGCCGATCATCGTGGATGACCGGGTCTTCGTGATGGGCTGGCGGGATGGTCAGGACACCGTCTACTGCCTGGACGCTGCGAGCGGAGCCCAGGTCTGGCGGCGGTCTTACCCGTGCCCTCAATACGGACGGCACCATCAGGGCGACGAGGGGGCTTACGACGGCGTGTCTTCGACCCCCGAGTACGACGCCGCCACGGGATGGCTCTACACCCTCAGCACTGACGGCGATCTGAACTGCTGGGACGTCCGGGCCGGTGGCGAGAGGCGCTGGAGCCTCAACCTGTACGGGGCCTTCGCCGTGCCCAAGCGCCCGGAGGTCGGCGGGGCGTGGAGAGACTACGGCTACACCTCCTCTCCTCTCGTCTACGGCGACTGGGTGATCGTCGAGGTCGGTGACGATGAGGGCACGCTGATGGCCTTCGACAAGGCCTCCGGCGAGCGCCGCTGGACGTCGGAGTGCGCCGATCCTGCCGGGCACACGGGCGGCCCGGTGCCGATCACGGTCGAGGGTCTGCCCTGCGTGGCCGCGTTGACACTGCGGGGGCTGTTGGTGGCGCGGCTCGATCCCGGTCACGAGGGCGAGACCGTGGCAACGCACCCCTGGCAGACGTACTTCGCGAACAACGTCGCCACGCCGGCCGTCCATGGCGATGAGGTGATCCTGTCCAGCGGCTACAACGTCAATCGGATGGCCAAGCTCAAGATTGCGGCCTCCGGGGTGACGGAGGTCTGGAGCACACCCCTCATCTCGAAGGTCTGCTCCCCGATCATCCGGGGGGGGCATGTCTACTTCGCCTGGGGCAAGCTCCGCTGTCTCGACTTCGAGACCGGCGAGCAGCGGTGGGAGGGCGGGGCGTTCCGCGATGACTCGTCCTGCCTCTTCACCGGTGACGGGCGCCTCATCGTCTTCGGCAGCCGCACGCTTGCGCTCGTGGAGTCGGCGGACCGCTCGCCGGAGGGCTATCACGAGCTCTCAGCGAAGACGGGCGTCGGCTCGGCCGAGACGTGGCCTCATGTCGCCCTCGCGAACGGCCGACTGTATGCCAAGGACCGCGAGGGCAACCTGTACTGCTTCGCCCTGGGCGGCTGACGGGGCGTCGCACCAACCGAGAGCAGAGCATCGCAACCGACCGGAGGAAGACGCAATGACAGGCAAGACGCTTCTCAGCTGCATTGGAGTGGCGTGCATCCTGGCGCTTCTCGGCGCCGTGTCCGTGGAGGCCGCCGACTGGCCGCAGTGGCGAGGGCCGACCGCGGACGGCATCAGCGCCGAGACAGGGCTGCTGCAGGACTGGCCGGCGGGCGGGCCGCCGGTCGCCTGGCAGGTCGACTCGCTGGGCGAGGGCTACTCCTCCGTGTCGATCAGCGGGGGACGGATCTACGCGCAAGGCAACGTCGACGGGATCGAGAAGGTCATCTGCCTCAACGAGGCCGACGGCAGCCTCGTCTGGGCGGTCCAGCCCGAGCCCGTGCTGGCGGCGGTCGAAGGGCGCATCGCCGACGCCCTCC
>VGFB01000113.1 GCA_016869015.1 Armatimonadota bacterium | reverse complement strand
CCCTGGCGCGGCGAGTATACAGAGCTCCGCCTGCAGAGCCTGCTGCCCGAAGGCAGGACGGACATGCTTTACACCTACGGCGACAGCGGGGCCGGGCCGGAGAACGAGCGCAGGATCACGTGGGAGTCCATCGTCATCCCGCCGGCGCGGCTGCCCAAGCGCCTCCACATGACGCTGGCGTGGATCAGCTCGGAGGACATGCCGGACGATTGGCCTACGTATCTGCAGGACATGAAGCACCTGGGCTTCAATGGCGTCGGCTTCTTCCCGCGCTACTGGTCAGAGAAGACGAAAGACAAGGGGATCGCGGTGGCGGAGGCGGCTCGGCGCGAGGGACTGGCGATCATCCAGAACGAGTCGCCCTCCGCCGCGGTGGAGGAAGATCGCCACCAGCCGGAGGTGCACTCCCAGTTCGCCGACGGCACGACCAGCACCGGCGAGACCTCCTTCTGCCCCTCCTACCGCGGGCAGTACTACCGCAAGGAGCACGCCAGCTTCGGCCAGCACGCGGTGTGGCTCAAGCCGGACTACCTCTTCTACGACATCGAGGCCTTCTGGACCGGCGCCGTTCCGGAGGCCGCGCGCTGCACGCGTTGCCGGGCGCGCTACAACGACGGCGGGTTCACGGATTGGGACCACTTCCGCGCGGCCATGGGCAAGGAGATGCACGTGGACATGAAGGCGGCAATTGACCAGGCCCTGGCCTCCGCCGGCCTCAACCACAAGATCGCCTACGGCAGCTACCGCACCGAGCCGGTGACCGAGTTGAATGACGGCATCTTCAAGTTCGCCGACCTGTACCCGGACCTGCTGCAGATGGCCATGCCCAGCCTCTACGTCGCCGGCAGCGGGCAGGCCGTGGCCGACAACATCAGCCGCAACCGCGCGCAGATGCCGGCCAATGACATCGTGCCCTGGCTGACAACGGGCTGCTACGGCGAATACGAACCGGTCCGCACGCGTGACATCGTCCTCGAGGCCCTCGCCAACGGCGCCCGGGGGTTGACGTACTTCTGGTACGGGCACTTCGATGCCGGGCACTTCAAGTACCATGCCCAGGCCACGGACCTCGTCGCCCCCATCGAGGGCATCTTCATGGACGGCAAGCCGCTCACGGGGCTGAGGTGCAACAACCCGAAGCTCAGGCTCTGTGGGATGGGGCTGGGCAGCGAACTGGCCGTGCTTGTGTCGAACTACGGGGGGCTGCGGCCGGACACCATCGTAGAGCTCACGCTGCCGGTGGAGGCCCGAGTGCCGGTGTGGGACCTGGACGCGGGGAAGCAGATCGCGGAGCTGTGGCCGGGCAAGGCGACCATGAACCTGATGCTCGGCGACCGGCGGACGCAGATGCTGTACGTCGGCAACCAGTACGCCGCCGCGGTAGCGCGGAAGTAGATGGCGGGGCAGAAAGGGAGGCAGCGACAGAGGCGGCGGGGAGTCGTTCCTGGCCGCACACTACGGGCCATCCTACCGCACGCTGAAGGCCGGAGAGGTGCTCGAGGGCGGCGTCGTGTTCGGCCTGATCCGCGGCCCGCACGGTTAGGCGGCCCGTGCTGCTGCGCGTGGAGCGGCTACCGGTCGGCGGAGGGAGTCCCGGCGCTCCAATTCCACTCGACCTGATAGCGCGGCCGCGTACCCGGCGCAGCGACGTGCCCGTCGGCCAAATCAGACTGGTTGCCGTCCGGAGGGCGCGGCGGGTCGCACGCCTCCTCGCCTGTACCGCTGCGATTCGGTCCCAACCGCGAGGAGTCGTACAGGGCGACGAGTTCCCCCGGTGCTCGCAGGTCGTCCCACCGACGGCCATCGACCCCGAGCGCGCTGAGGCTCCGGTTGAGCGCATGGCCGCTGAGACACGGGCGGACCGCGCTACAGGTCCGGATCTCGATCACAGGGGTTCGCCATGGGGTGGCGGCAGGCCCCACGGTGAGTCCGGGAAGGCGTCCGTCTGCACGTACTCGCGAAGCCGCAGCGACTCCGACCAGAGCCCTGAAGCAAAGCGCACCGGTGACTGGGCCAGGGCATTGTCGAGGATGGCTTGCGCCAGAGGCGAGGGCGTGCCCAACCGACGGAACAGCCACGCGAACTGCCGACCGAAGGCCCGCACGCGGTCCCGCTCGTCGAAGGTGGTCTGGGGTTGCTCGTCGTAGGAGACCCGTGAGACCTCGACAGGCAGATGCCCGGCCAGCAGGAGTTCGGTCACCGTCACGAACTCAGCCCCCCACTGAGAGACCTCCGCCGTCGGTTCGCGGTCGTGGGCGGCACGCAAGGCCTCGACATTCAGCCGAGCCGAGGCCCGGGTGTACAGCTTGTACCCGCTCTGGAAGTCAGGGTAGCGCGTCTCGGGCAGCGAATAGCGCAGGTCGATATGCGTGCCTTGGGTCGCCAGATGCACGTTGCAGGCTTCCACCAGCACGCGGTTCAGCAGTAGCTCGTACTCACCCCGCACCCAACCCAGAGCCATCTGAGGGCGCGGGCGCGACCCAACCGCAAAGAGGTTCGTCGTAGCCTCGCGCTCCTGTGCCTCCGCCAGCCGCCGGAACAGCCGCGGCAGATCGTACATGTCGTGATCGCCATCGCAGTCCCGGGCGACGAAGTACTGCAGCCGCGGCTCAGATAGCAGCCGTTCCAGACCGCGGGCAACGGCCAGTCCCTTGCCGTGCCGCGTCTGCGCCACATCCACCACCGGCGCCTCCCCGCACCGCTGTCCCACCTCACGTGCCGCCTGCTGAGCAGCCGCCGGCCCTTGCTCGCACAGATCGATCACGAGCACTACGTGACATGGCCGACAGAAGTGCTGAACATCCGCCAGGGTGACCCGCAGATACGAGCAGACCTCCTCTACGGGGGTTGCGGCCGCGAACCAGACCGGGACCACCATACCCAGCTGTTCCCGCATTCGTGGCAGGAGTTGTCGGCCATCTACGGCATGGCTCATCCTTGGGCTCCGGGTGACTGGTCAGTAGCTGTCTGATCCCGATGGTTGACGCTGTTCGCTTCGGTCCGGCAGACGCCCTGCCCGGACTGGCGCCCTCGGGGGAATGCGGAGCGGCGGCCGGACCCATGGGCACCCCAGAGGCCGCATCGGGATGCAGGCCGAGGGACGATGGCGAGCCCATCGTCCCCGTTTCCCCACCATCCGCACAGAACGCTCCGCAGCCCGACAGCAGCGCCCCTCGCCGCGCTGCACACGCCTCCGCGCACAGAAGCGGGGTCTACGCCTACCACGGGTGCGGGAGCTCGTTCTTGGGCGCTCAGCCCGCATTGCCCATATGAGCAGGGAGGTTCTCAGTAAGGACGCCAAGAAACGGGTTATGGAAGCGTGGCAGCGGGCGTCGCAGCACTGATCGTGGGAGGCACCCGATGGGTGAAAGCGTACAGGAGCCGTTGCGGGTCGAGTTCGACGCTCGGGTGCGGCTGGAGTTCGTAGGGAGCCAGATCACTTCTGACGCCGGCTTGCTCGCGCACCGGGAGCTGGACGAGAAGCTGGGGCTGACGGCGATGGCGAGCGAGTTCCTGGCGGAGCAGCGCTCGGGGCGCAATGTCCAGCACCACCTGGTGCCGCTGGTCCGGCAGTCGGTCTACAGCCGCCTGGCGGGGTACCCCGACACGAATGACGCCGACCGCTTGTCGCGAGACCCGGCCATGCGTCTCGTGGTGAGCAAGCGGGCGAGCGATCGGCGGGCCGCCGCCCGGAACACGGTGGGGCGCTTCGAGACCGGGGTCCTGGCGACGGATGACAACCAGGATGGGCTGGTGGCCGTGCCCGCCGTCCGTCCCTCGACCGGCTCGAGGGCCGTCAGGGGTCCGTTGCTGCCGCTAGGCGGACTTCCAGGGGCCTCCGCCGGCGCTGCTCGCGCCGCGCCGGCGCCCAGCTTGGACTTCCGCCACGTTGGCATCTACGGGGTGGACTACGGTTTCCTGGACTTCACGAACTACAAGTTCAGCGATCCCTCCGCGGGCGCGACGTATGCCAGGCTCGTGCACGAGGCCAAGGAGCGCGGGCAGATCGTGACCCTCGGCCTATACACCTGGGACCGCGTCAGCCACAAGAAGCCGCTCGAGGAGGTTTTGGCCGACACCAATCGGATCCTGGACGCGGTGAACCTCCAGGAAGTGGACTTGATCTGCCTGCACGAAGAGGAAGTGGACTGGCAGGGCGGCTTCGAGTACCTCAACGCGGTCTACGACCACGTGAAGCAGAAGTACCCCGGGCCGGTGTACCAGTGGTACTCGATGCCGATGGGACCTCGCTGGGACCAGAAGGCCGACGGCTGGATACTGGACGCCTACGGTATGGACTATGCCACCTTCCGCCGGCACCTGATGCGCTCTCTCCGTCCGCTTCCCCGCCGTTCGAGCGCCCACCTGCCAGCGGCGAAGGCCGGCTGGCGTACAGACAGCGCCACCTCCTCCTTCGTGAGCGCCCCGACAACCGTGGGTGCCCAGCCCAAGCGACCGTTGTCGCGCCCTCGGCGCCCTCCCCAGGGGGTAGCCCGGACAGGACTCAGGAGCTGGGGAGCATACGGCAATCGCGCCGGGGGGTGGATGGTCGAGGTGCTGCGAACCGTACCCATTCCGGGAGCGGGCGATGCGGAGCGCGCTGGGGTCGACGGGACCGGTGGAATGCCGTCCCGGCTGCGCCATCCAGGGCCGCCGATGGAGCACGGTCGCCGTTCGTCACAGAGGCATACGCGATGATCTGCCGACGGACGCCCGAGAGTTGTGCGCGCAGAACTCCGCCACTGGCCGTCGGGCATTCGATCTTCCCCGTTGGGTCGCTGATCTGTGCGCGGTGTCCCCGCTGCCGGGGATGTGGGGGGCGCCGGTGAGCAAGGCCACCGCTGGCCGAGGGATGGCCCCATGGGATGGCGCATCTGGACCATGGCGAGCCGAGCAGCCCGGTGTTCTGACCGTGGGCGGACCCGCGCCAATCCGCCCCGCCATCAGCGCCACTGGCAGCTTCCGGTCATGAGGGAGTGCTTCGAGGCATAGGCCAGAACGTCCGAATCCTCCTCAACCGCCTCAATGTCCGCCAGAGGGTGGACCTCATCGCAGCGGGAGCACTGTGCATTGAGGTGTGGTAGCTGCAGGTCGATGCACAACCCGACATCCGCCGGGAGGATCGGAACGGCGCCGCCGCGGGGGACCCAGAGCTTGCCCAGCGCTTCGCACAGGTGTCGTCGGTGCCCGACCAGCTCCTCGCCGAACTCGGTCATCAGCACCGCCTTCGGGGGCTCCCGCAGCAACTGCAGCACCCGCGCGCATCCGCCCAGGCCCAGGTGGTGTCCGTCGTAGAGGGGCTCGGAGCCGTCCGGCTTCCAGCCCTCCCCCTCGATCGGGTCGTGCAAGGGCACGGGGATGTCGGGCTTCCAGCCCTTCCGCTCCACCGTGCCGATGTGCACACACGCCAGGTCGGCCTCCAGACCCAGGTACGTCTCCACGAAGTGCTGGTAGGCCCGTTCGACTAGAGGGCGGATGGTCCGCAAGTCCCCCTGGCGCAGCAGCAGGCGTGACCAGTGCTTCGGCTTCAGGTACGGTTCGAAGCTCTCCGGCGTGATCGCCCCCTGCTCCACCGCCGGACAGAGCGTATCCCCGGTGATGAGAATGGACGCCAGCCCCCCGCCACGCGGCAAGAGCGTGATGTGCAGCCCGAAGCCCTCCAGATGGGCCTTCATCCGCATCCCGCAGTTCGCCGGCACCAGCGGCAGCCCGTACGTGTGCTGCCAGTGGAGCGTCGGCAGACGGCGGATCTCTAAGGCCCGCGCCATGCCTGTTGGCAGCTGGATCCGGTCACCCGCCGTTCCGAGTCGGACGATGTCGGAGTAGCTGACCCTCTCGATCAGACTATGTGCCGTCGCCACCGCGTCCGTGCAGTGAACGTACAGCCGTCGCCCGCGTCGCGTACGTAGGATCGTCTCGAAGTCGGCGCAGTGGTCCAGGTGATCGTGGGTGACGATGACCAGGTCGATGTCCTCGGTGGTGAAGCCCACGGAGACGTCGGACTCGGGGTTCGACGGCTTCGCCGGTTGGGGGAGTGCATAAAGCAGACGAAGGAAGTCGTAACCGGGGTCGATGGCGATCCCGTACCCGGCGTGGATCAGGAAGTACCCGCCGCCCATGTACTGGGGCGGGAGAGTGATGTTGGCTCGCTTCGCGAAGTGCCGCGGGCCCGGGATGACCGGCGAGTCCGAGTTGTAGTGCCGAGCGGGCAGGAAGTAGCTCCCTACCGCGGGCAGGACGCGTTCCCGGCCGGAGTACTCATCCTGGTGGCGTTTCACGGAGTCCGCCACGTTCGCCAGGCCGGCCCGAAGCGGCATCTGGGCGACCGCGTCTCCTGAGACGAACGCGCGCAACTCTCTACCCCGGACGCGCACCAAGGGGGGGGCCGGCCTGCGGGCACACAGGTCCGCCGCCTCCTTGAGCAGCCGTTTGGCCGCCTCGATCTGCAGCGGGGTGAGCCGACATCGGGCATCGGCAACCGCTTGCTTCAACGCCCGATCACACTGCTCGCATAGCTTCCCTTCGTGGAGTCCACGAGCCACGTCCAGCTTGTCCAGGCAGAAGTCCAGCGGACAACCCTCTATGCGGCGATGGAACCACAGCCCGGCGGCACCCACAAACGCTGCCTGAGCGGCCAGATACAGAACCTGGGCCTCCTCGGGGATCCCAGACAGCGCCCGGGCCAGGCTCTCGGCCGGGATGCGCGCCGGCCCGTCTGCCAGAGCATCGCCGAACAGCAGCACCTGGTCCTTCTCCGTCCAGCCCGCGGCCACGACCAGGGCCGCCACGTCCGGCCGCGAGATGTAGCGGACCGCCGTCTCCTCCAGGGCGGCGGGCTGCGCGCTGGCTGCCCTTTGGCACCCCGCCAGGAGTTGCCCGTCCTGGTTGACGGGCGCCAGTACCAGCTGTCCCGAGCGCGCCCGGCGGCAGACCGAGGACACTAGATGGGCCCAGTCCCAAGAGAAGGCCAGCAGGACAGCGCACAGCTGGAGAGCGCGAACCTGCTTCCACGCGCCGCCACTCGCCACGGGGATCAGAGGCAACACCAGGGCCCGCTTCGGAAGCCGCCCGCACCAGGTCGGCTCATCTTGGTCGAAGCAGATCACCAACGGGATGTGGGGGTGGTGCGTAGTCAGCCAAGCGACATCGGCCTCGGTCTCCAGCCGCCCCGAGTCGAGAATGATGAGATCGTAGGCCGTGCCTTGGGCGAACTTCTCCCGCAGACCGCGCGTGCCTTCCACGGCCTGCGGCTCCGTCGCCTGCTTGCGCAAGGCCCACACGAGGGCGTCCAACTGCGCTCGGCGGTCGCCCACGACGAGGACGGCACCCAGGGGGTCAGGCATCGGCGGTCTGCTTCCGCTCGTTCCGAGGTGTCCAGCGAATCGTGCCCGCGATCAGCTCTCCGCGTTCCTCGATCGTCACGGCGGGGGCGTGGTCCCTCACGGCGTCTCTGGCCAGTCGACGCACGACTGCCAACTCCAGGACGAGATCGTGGTAGCGATCTGACCCGGCCTCACGAGCGGCCTGCAGCGCTGTGAGCATGTCAGCCCCCTCGGCAGTCCGCTTGAAGGCGCTCACGGGACCGCGTCCGGGGTTGCCGGGGACGGCCACGGCCACTCGGAGTCCCGCCGCCGCGGCTCCCTGGTCTCCGACGTGCACTTCCACCGAGAGGGCGGCCGAACCCATAGCTCGCGGGTTCACCTTGTCCGCCAGCCCCAGTGCCCAGCGCACTAGAGCGGCGAGGGTCGCGCTCAGGAGTTCGACGTCGGCATCGACGTGTCCGGAGACCCCCTCCGGGAACGGGTTCTGCGGTGTGTAGCTAGCCCACAGTGCATCTGCGCGGAGGTCATTCTGCAGCTTCTGCCAGGACGCCCCAAGCACGCCCTGCAGCTGCACCGTCTGGTGGCGGACCCCCAGTGGCAGCCCAAAGTCCGGCGCAAGCGACTGCACAGCCCGGATGCGCGTCACAAGGCGCTGCCGCCCTGCAACGTCGTTGGTGTCCAAGTCCCCGGCCAGACCTTCGATCACCACGAGTCGCGCCCCAACCGCCGCGGCGACTTCTGCGCCGTGCTCGAGGCGTCTGGCCCGATCGTCGCGTTCCTTCTCCAGTTGCTCGCTCTCCAGCCGCACGATCCCACGGTCGATCTGTGTGATCAGCGTCTCGAAGAACTGCATCACCTGCTTGGGGGCGAAGAGGTCGTCATCTGTGGAGTGGATGTGGAACGTGCCGATGGGGTGAGAGCTGTCGCCCACCGGCCAGTCGCCGTACGAGCGGACGGCCTGCAGCCGCTCGCAGGCTCCCGGATCGGTCCTCTGGGCGTTGCCCAGCACGCTGCTCCAGTGGGGGGCATCCGACGGAGGGGGTTCGTGGCAGAGCCGCGCTTCACCGAGAATACGGCACAGGTATGAACCAGCCTCGCGGCTGATGGGACGCCGGCAAGGGTCGAACCCGGGCTGTTGCGCCCCCAACTCCTCCCCCTTCCTCTGCCACTCCTCCGGCGGCGGGATAGAGGTCGTCCGGTTGTCAGGCGACAGGCAGGCCACGTAGGGCGACTTGAGCGCATCTTGCGCGGCGTCGCTGATCTCC
>VGFB01000112.1 GCA_016869015.1 Armatimonadota bacterium | reverse complement strand
CGCGCTGTCCGTCGGGGGTGAGGGCCACGGCGTTCACCCCGCGGGTGTGTCCCTGGAGGGTCCGGAGACAGACGCCGGTGTCCAGGTCCCAGACGCGGACGGTGCGGTCGCCACTACCCGTGACCGCCCGCTGCCCGTCGGGGGTGAGGGCCACGGCGGTCACCGAGTCGGTGTGTCCTTGGAGGGTTTGGAGACAGGTACCGGTGTCCAGGTCCCAGACGCGGACGGTGTGGTCGCTGCCCCCCGTCACCGCCCGGTGCCCGTCGGGCGTGAGGGCGACGGCTTGCACCGGTTCGGTGTGGCCTTGGAGGGTGCGAAGACAGCTGCCGGTGTCCAGGTCCCAGACGCGGACGGTGTGGTCCGAGCTTCCCGTGACCGCCCGTTGCCCGTCGGGGGTGAGGGCGACGGCGTTCACCGAGCCGGTGTGTCCTTGGAGGGTGCGGAGACAGGTTCCGGTGTTGAGGTCCCAGACGCGGATGGTTTTGTCGTAGCTTCCCGTGACCGCCCGTTGCCCGTCGGGGGTGAGGGCGACGGCTCGCACCCCGTCGGTGTGTCCTTCAAGGGTCCGGAGACAGGTACCCGTGTTGAGGTCCCAGACGCGGACGGTGCGGTCGGAGCTTCCCGTGACCGCCCGTTGCCCGTCGGGGGTGAGGGCGACGGCTATCACCCCGTTGGTGTGTCCTTCGAGGGTGCGGAGACAGGTTCCGGTGTCCAGGTACCACACCCGGACGGTCCGGTCGCCGCTCCCCGTCACTGCCCGGCTTCCGTCCCGCGTCACCGCCACGGACATGACCCACCCCGTATGGCCCTGCAGCACCTGCAGGCACGCGCCCGGCGCCTCCTCGGGCCGGTGGATCAGACGAAACCACGGTCGCTTCGCTCGCCCCGCGTCGCTGAGCAGCCGTTCGGCCGCTTCAGGCACGGGACCCGACTCGGCGCTGTTGTAGGCGCGCTGGAGCACCCATTCGAGCCCTTGGGCGAAGATATGGGCGTTGGCGCGGACGAAGCGGGCGAACGGTTCGACGGCAGGTGACAGGTGACCGGTGACGGGTGACAGGGACGGCATGACCAACGCCGCGTTGTAGTCCGCAACGAGTTCGTACGTCATCCCTCCCTCGCACTTGGCCTCGATGAACTCGAGGTCGGTGAGGAGCGCGCTGAGGTCGTCCCAGCGCTCGGCCTCGAGGAGCGTCCGCGGGCCGAAGCGCAGGGCGTAGAGACGAGGGGCGCTCTCGGCGGGCAGGTTGCGCCAGTCGAGGGACAGGGCGCACAGCTCGTCCCGGGCGAGGGCGTTCTGCGGGCCAATGGCGCCCGCGGGGTCGCTCAGCACGTGCTCGCGGAACGTCGGGTGGTATGGCTCGTACCCGAGCCCGCCCCACGGCGTCGGCGCGCTACGCAGCATCGACTGCGTCGCGTGCAAGCCCTGGCCCAGCAGGCTGCGGCCGGCCTCGTCGGCCGTCAGCACCTTGCGCCGCGCCATGAGTTCGTGCAGCGTGTCCTCGTCCAGCGGCGCCTTGGCGTGGCAGATCGTCACGACCAGAGGTGTCAGCAGCGCGCTCAGCGCGCCGATGCCCAGGCGCCGCAGCAGGTCCTCGTAGTAGGCGCTCAGGCTGGGCGGCAGACGATGGGCCAACTCGCTGAAGCGGAAGTGCCCCGACAGCAGGTCCTGCGTCACGAAGTGCACGTACAGCGGCAGGCCGTCGGCGCGCTCGACGATCGCGTCGAGGGCCTGGTTGGCAACCTCCTCGCCGACCTCCTGATCGAGCGCCAGCAGATCGTACTTCCGCGAGCCGACCTCCTCGATCAGCAGCGCGCGGATGTCGTCGGCGCTCATCGCCGGCAGGCCGCCGGGGAAGACGTGCGTGCAGAGCGCCTCGGCAAAGACCTGCGGCAGACCGCCCTCCGGCCGCCCCGCGCAGAGCCACACCACGTTCGGCCGCGCCAGGCGGAAAGGCAGCTCGGGGAAGGCCTCGTCGAGGCGCTCGATCTCATCCAGACCATCGAGCACGAACAGCACCCGCGGCGGACGGCCGCGAGGGTCAGCCGCGGTCAGTTGGCCGGCCTGATCCAGCAGGTCGGCCAACTGCCGCTCCAGTTCCTCCGCTTCCTGCGCGGGGGTCGGGCCGTCCTGCTCCAACCACGCAGAGAGCCGCTGCACGGAGTGCCGGAGGAAGGGCACCCGGTTGCAGCGCGCGCTGTCGCCAGCCTTGAAGCGCCACGCGATCCGGCGCAGGTGCCCAGGAGCGTGGCCCAGGTCCGCCGCCAACCTCGCCATGAGGAAGCTCTTGCCGATGCCGCCCGGCCCGGTGATCCAGAGGACACCGCTGTCCGCAGACTTGACCGCGTCCTTCGCCTGCGCGAGCTCCGTCTTCCGGCCTACCAGCGCCTGTGAGTCGGCCCTGATCTCCGCCTCGAAGTCGCTGACCGCGCCGGGCTCGGGGCGGACGCGCTCCTCGAGGCGGAACAGGCTGCGGAACTCGGCGAGCGTGTCGCGGCGCTCGGCGCGGGGTAGGTCGACTCCGAGCGCTGCATACAGCAGCCGGTCGCGCTCCGCGCGGAAGTACACGAGCGGGCTGTCGTGGTCCGCGGGCTGCGCGCGCTCCGGCGTCACGACCGCCGCCCGGCCGTACTCACACAGCGGCCAGAGGTCCAGGTGCCGCTCACCGCGCAGCAGCACCACATGTCGGCGCAGCGCCTCGCCCAGCGCGGCCGGCGCCTCGGACGGTTCGCCTTCGGGATCCGCCCCGCGCAACCACAACGCCCCCTCCTCGCCGAGGAAGCAGACCGTACCCTCCGCGAGGAAGCCCAGCCCCTCAGCCAACTCGCCGACCCGCGGCTCCCATTCCGCGAGGTGCTCGCGCGCAGCCGCCTGTCGCAGCGGGCCCCCGTGCGCGAGGTCGTTGCGCAGCGGGACGAGCTCAGCCAGCACCGGCCTCAGGTCCTCCTCCACGAAGCCGCGCAGCTCCGGCACGACCGGGTCCGCGTCCTCCGCACTGGCCTCCACCAACGCCAGCAGCATGTCGCGCCACTGGCCAAAGGTCGGGCGCTCGATGCTGGGCTGGAGAACCGTCAGCAATCCCTCCGGTAGCGGTCCCTCCCCGAGCTGCCGGCGCACCTCGGCCAGCGCGACCATCGTGAGGAACCGTGTCAGCACCTCCGCGAAGTCGCACATCCGATGCAACCGCAGCACCGGATGCCTCTCGGCGAGGTACTCGCTCAGCGGGATGGCAACCGGGCTGGGGAGACGGTCCACGATAGGAGGCGGGGCACCCGCGGGTCCCAAGTCGGGACCGGCGGCAAGTGGAACCTGATGCCCGCACTCCCCGCAGACCCAGAACTTCCCAACCTGCGCCATCGCCCCATGGTCATGCGGACAGTCCATCGCTCACCCCACTCTGAGAGCTCGAGCAGCTTACGACCAGGACAGGTCCTCACTTCCCAAGCGGGCCCGAGAAGTCCTCTGCGCCCGGTTGCCGCCTAGGCAACCGACGAACATCTGTTCGAGCAATCTACAGGGAATGCCCCGTGCTGCCCCGTGGAGCCCCCTCCAGTGCGACGCGACCCCCGAAGTGGACCAAGGGTGCCCTCCCGCGAAAACGACCGCTCAGAATGGCTCAGGACGCGTTTCAGCTCCTCCGCCGAGGCCTCGACCTCCCCGGCAGCATGAAGGCCCTTCGATCATCGGGGGGCGCACAGGGGGAAGGGGGTGCGTGGGAGACGGTCGCCTCTCTAGAACAGCCGTTCTATATACGACGTAAGGAGGATATAGAACGGCTGTTCTAGAGAGGCGGACGCTCACGGTCAGACGTTACGTCGTTGAGACCGCCTGGGAATGACGCGCCCCCTCCTGCTAGTGAGGTTGAGGTCTCAACGGAGGACGGCGGCCCGCAAGTAGACGTGCCAGCCACATCTACCTTGCCCTACGAGGCGTAGCAGGTCTATAATGCTGAATAGTCGAACTGCGTCTCACTGCCATGACGCCCGTGAGGCGAGGGCGCCGTGATCGGAGGCGTTACCCATGAGACCGGCTGCGGCTTGTGCTGCTGGTGTCGCGCTGATCGCCGCGCTGCTGGGAGGCGGGACGGCAGCCTGGGCCGCGAGCTTCCAGGTTGAGCTAATCCACCCCCAGAGCGACGATCAGGGCCGCTACACGGGGCTCGCGCAGGTGACGAACGCGACGCTGTTCGGCGTGGTGGCCCCGGCCGCGGGCGTCAAGAGCGTCACGGTGAACGATCGACCGGCTCAACTCTTCGCGTCCGAGCTGGCGCCGTTCGGCGCTGCGGACTCGCAGGCGCTGGAGTTTCGCGCCACGGTGGAGTTGGGCCCGAAGAGCAAGATCACCATCGCGGTCCTGGGCCGGGACGGCTCAACACAGCGCGTCGTTCTGGAGCCGGCGGGGGAGGCCGTGGTCACGCGCCTGCGGGAGCTGGTGAAGCTGCACCCGGACTCGGCCCGCGACCGCTGTCGGCTGGGCGGGGCGCTGCGGGATGGTGGGAAGCTGGAGGAGGCGGTGGACGAGTTCCGGGGGAGCCTGGAGCAGAACATGAGTTGCGTGAACACCCGCGTCTCCCTCGGCGTTGCGCTGGTGGGCCTGGGCCGACCCGAGGAGGCGCTGAAGGAGTTCGCGTTGGCGACCGATGCGGTGCCGGACTACGCGATGGCGTGGCTGAACCTCGGGCTCGTCCATGCCCGGTTCACGCGCAACAGCGCGGAGGCGGTCCGCTGCTTCAGACGCTACCTCGAGCTGGAGCCCAGCAGCACCATCGCGGACAAGATCAGGCGCTACGTCGAGGCACACGGCTGACCCGGACGCCGGACGGTGGTCATCTCCGCCCCGTCTGCCACGCCGCTTCCGGGGCGCTCGCTTGGGCCTTGGGCTCGAAGCTGATCGGGCTGTCCACCTGGGTCTGGGTCGGGTCGATGATCGTCTGGGCGAGGCGTTGCGGGCGAACCGGCACCGGCTCGAGGATCAGCTCGGGCACCGTGTAGGTCTTCAGGCAGGAGTCGTAGGACGCGGGGTCCTTCTGCGGCACGACGAAGGGCTGGTGCGTCTTCCCCGAGGCATCGACGTAGCTCAGATACGTCCGGGTGAACAGCCCGTCTTGGCGCTTGCTGCTGAAGGCGACCCAGCGGCCGTTGCTGGACCAGCAGTGCCATGACTCGCTGCGGGGGCTGTTGAGCACGTCCAGTCGCCGCCACCTCCCAGTCCTCAGGTCCAGCAGGTACAGATCGCTGCTCGGCTGGTAGATCGGGAAGCAGCCGTAGTCGCAGGCGCAGAAGAGCAGGAAGCGGCCGTCGGGCGAGATGCGCGGCAGCAGGAGGCTCTTCCCCAGCTCGGCCGCCGGCAGCACGACCTCCGGCTCTCCCCACCGCTTCGTCTCCACGTCATAGCTGATGCGGCACAGGTCGTAGCGGCACTGCCGGTAGTTCTCCGGCGGGATGCGGTGCCGATTCCGCCAGGGGAAGGGGGCGCTGCAGAAGTACAGCCACTGGCCGTCCGGCGTCCAGGTGGGGTACGTCTCCAGCCGGTCATCGCGGTTCAGACCCGGGGTCGTCCAGGCCCTCTGCCCCCGAAGGTCGTAGTAGGCCAGCCCGGAGTCCAGGTCGACGACGTCCCGCACCTCCTGCCCCGCCCAGTGGAAGAACTGGCGCACCTCGTTCACCGAGTACGCCGCCAGCAGCCCGCTGGGGTGCCATGCCGTGTAGCCGAACTTCGTCCCGACCTTCTCGGCCACGCCGTCGCACACCATGACGGTCGAGCTCCCCACCGTCCCGCTCCGCACCCCCAGCGTCATGCGATCGGCGCGGTTCTCGCGGAAGGAGTGGCAGTTGAGGCACGCGTTGCCCGCCGCGCGGTTGTGGACGACGGTCCGCTCGCGGAAGCTCCTCAGGTCTCGCTGCCGGACCTCGATGTGCTCCCAGTAGTTGTACAGCGGAGGGATGACCCGGTTCACGAGGTATGGGTCGATAGGCTCACGAGCGACCGAGAGGCAGATCGGGTTGTGCCTCTCATGCCGGCGGGAGCTCAACGCGACACACAGGTCGATGGTGATGTCGCGACCCACATTGGCCTCCAGCAGTCGGCGCCACGGACGCTCCGGTATGCGGAGGCTGGGGGAGCGGCTGAGGAGCTCGATGGCCGGCTGGCGGCGGCCTCGGCCGGCGATCCGGACGTAGTACCGGCGGCCGGCGGTAAGGGCGCGGAAGTTCAGGGGCGCGATGTTGGGAGGGATCACCGCCCCGTCGTAGTCCGGGTTGATGCGGGTCGGCAGCCCCTCCCCCGCGTGTTGGGCGTGGTAGTTGCTCCACGCCCGGCAGCGAGCCAGCCACAGCTGGCGGTCTCCGACCCACAGGAGAACCCCCAGGAGCAGGGGCCCCCCGACGCCCAGGACGATCCAGCGCTTCCTCATCGCGGCACCATCGATCCCGTCACGCCAAAGGCGCGGTAGAAGAAGTAAGAGTCGCCAAAGCGGTCCGCCAAGGCTGTGGGATCGCGCCCGGCGGCCTGCGAGAAGTCGGCGAAGCGCTGCAGGACCTCCGGCGCGATGGCGTAATCGCCGCGGTCGACGATGGTCCGCGTCTCCCGCTCGTATACCAGGAGCGCTTCCTGATAGTGTCGGGGCAGCTCCCGGTACCCCAGTGCCTCAAGCCGCGGCAGCTCCCGCACGAACCCGGCGAGGTCCTTGCGCAGCAGGCAGGAGGCCATGAAGTACTCGAAGGCCATCCGGTTCCTCGGGTTGTCCGTCAGCAGGCCGCGGCAGCGCAGGTGCAGCTCATGACGGGGGAGGCGCCGGTCGCGCCGACACTGCAGGGCCTGTACTCGCCGGATGTACGGGTCGCTCGACAAGCTCGGGTCCCGCGCCATGCGCTGAAGGCGGTCGGCGGCCCAGGGGGCGTAGACGGGATTCGCCAGCAGGGCCTTGAGGAAGACGCGCGCGGCGTCCGGCTGCTGCTTGATGAGGTTCACGAGCGCCAGCCGCTTGAGGATCTCCGGGTGAGGGCCGTGCATCGCCAGGGCCTCGTGGGCCTCATGTTCGGCCTCATTGACCAGGCCGAGCCGCAGGTCGAGGTCGCCTAGCTGGAACCACAGGTCGGCCCGGTGCTGCATCTTGAGCCCCTGCTCCTCGGGGGAGGCGCCCAAGTCCAGGTCCACAATCAGCCAGAGGGGGGTCTGAGGGTAGGCGAACATCTCATCGCCCAGCCGCCCCGTCTCGTAGAGAGCCTGATTGACGTGCTGGTTCACCAGGTCGGTGTAATAGAGCATCGGCAGGCGCCGGGCCGCGCGCAGAACGCCCTCCCAGTCGCTGCGCCGGGCGCAGTCGTCCACCGTCAGCACGCGGTGCACGTTGGCGTCGAAGGTGCCCAGTGCTGTCACGACGGCAACGATCAGAATCGCGGCCGTGCCTGCGAGCGAGCGAACGTGCGGCGCCGTCGCGCGGCTGGTGGCGGGAGCCGCCTTGGGCCGAGCGCGCCGACTCTTGCTTCGCCGCAGCGGCTCGGCGGGCGCGCGGCTTCGGCGCGAGGCGATCCACTGCCACAGACTCAGCCCGACCACCAGCAGCGGGAAGTACAGGAAACACGCAGCGAGGGGGTAGCGCGGTCCGATGGTCGGGTCCCACGGGCTCCACCGACGGTACGCATCGACCAGGGCGGTGCTGAACAGGTAGGTCGCGCCGAGGTAGGGGATCGCCTCCATCGAGAGCAGCGCGACCAGGGTCGGCAGACGTCGCCGCCTCACCAGCAGCTCGTGCAGCCCCGCCAGGAGTGCAAAGAGCAGGAAGGCGCTGCCCGCGACGTAGTGCAGGAGCGCGCCCACCGCGAGGAACACGCCAATCCGGGCTCCGTCCGACCCCGCCGGCAGCGCCAGGTAGAGGGCGAGACTGAGGAGCGCAGCCAACAGCGCCACCAACGCGATCGGGTGGTCCATCAGGCCGTTGAGAGCCACCACCAGCAGGATCGCCGGCCCGAAGGCCAGCTCCCGCAGCTTCCCCCCCATCGCCAGGATCAGGACGTCGGTTGCCCAGCAGACCAACCCCACCATCGCGGTCAAGACGAGTGGCCCGCCCCACGGCCAGTGGTATGCCAGGGCCACGAACCCGGCCAGGTAGTACACGAGCCCCCCAGGGTAGCTCAGGAACTCCTTCAGATAGGCCACGTTACTGTAGAAGACCGGGGAGTGAGGGTGCGCCTCGAAGTGGATCGCGGGAGTGACCCAGTAGCGCAGGTACAGGCACAGCAACGTCAGGAACGCACCGTGGCGGACGAGCGTCAGCAGGTTGGCGCGCCGGTCAATCGCGTTCATGGAGGGCTTCCCGCGTCAAACAGCTCTTCAGGCTGGAGCCACACGGCCGACAGACGCCCCCGCTGCTCGTGGGTCGGCTCGCGAGGGTCGTGGCTCGTTGACGAACATCGCCGTCGTCGGTCGGCTCACCGGAGCCGACCGGGCCTCGTTGACGAACATCGCCGTCGTGGGTCGGCTCACCGGAGCCGACCGGGCCTCGTTGACGAACATCGCCGTCGTGGGTCGGCTCACCAGAGCCGACCGGGCCTCGTTGACGAACGGCAGAGGCGGACGGCGCGACGGCCAACGGCTTTGTCGGCTCTGGTGAGCCGACCCA
>VGFB01000111.1 GCA_016869015.1 Armatimonadota bacterium | reverse complement strand
TGAGGGGCTCAACGTCTCCAGCTGCGTGAACTGCGGTCAGTGCATCAAGGCCTGTCCGACGGGCGCGCTGGCGGAGAAGACCTACATCCGCGAGGTCCTCGCGGCGCTGCAAGACCCCGAGATGGTCGTCGTGGCGCAGCACGCGCCGGCGGTCTCGGTGACGCTGGGCGAGCTGTTCGGGGTGGCGCCGGGCACCGACATCGACGGGGTGATGGTGGGCGCACTGCGGCAGCTCGGCTTCGACTACGTCTTCGACACCTCCTTCACCGCCGACCTGACGATCATGGAGGAGACGAGCGAGCTGATCCATCGCATCCAGGGCGGCGGCGCCCTGCCGATGCTGACCAGTTGCTCCCCGGGATGGGTGAAGTTCATCGAGGAGTTCTACCCGGAGTTCCTCCCCAACGTCTCGACCTGCAAGAGCCCTCAACAGATGATGGGGGCCGTGATCAAGCGCTTCTGGGCCGAGCGGATGGGGATCGACCCGGGGAGGGTCTTCAGCGTCTCGATCATGCCCTGCACGGCCAAGAAGTTCGAGGCCGAGCGTCCGGAGATGGGTGAGGAGGGCCTGGCGGATGTGGACGCCGTGCTGACGACGCGGGAACTCGCGCAGGTGATCCGTCAGCGAGGCCTGGACATGGCCGCCGCGCAGGCCGATACCGCCGACACCCCCTTCGGCGAGCGCAGTACCGCCGGCAAGATCTTCGGCGCCACCGGTGGGGTGATGGAAGCGGCGGTGCGCACGGCCCACTACATGCTGACGGGTCGCGAGCTGGACGACCTCGCGATCCCCGTCCTTCGCGGGCTGGAAGGCCGCAAGGAAGCCACGGTGAAGATCGGCCCGACGGAGGTGGGGGTGGCGGTCGTGAGCGGGCTGGGCAACGCGCGAACGCTGCTGGATGAGCTGCGTGACGGGCGCAGGGACCTCCACTTCATCGAGGTCATGGCTTGTCCGGGCGGCTGCATCTCCGGCGGCGGGCAGCCGATCGATGTCGACCTGTCTGCCGTGCGAGGCCGCATGCAAGCGCTTTACACCCTGGATGCCGGCGGCAAGATGCGCACTTCCCATGCGAACGCCTCGGTGCTGCGCCTGTACGAGGAGTTCCTGGGCGAGCCGCTGGGACACAAGAGCCACGAGCTGCTGCATACCCACTACGCGGCGCGCGAGGAAGTCGTGCGCTAGTCGGGGCAGCTTTCCCTGTCCACCGGCGGGACGCCGGTGGCACGCGAGGCGAGGTCACCAATGGCGGACTTCACGGGTAAGAGCATCCTCCTGGTAGACGACGATGTGGACCTGCTGACCGGGCTCGTGTTCCAGCTCAAGCGCCTGGGGTTCGATACCGTCACCGCCGAGACACAGCGAGACGGCGAGCGCCTCATCGACGAGACCACCCCGGACATCGCCGTCTTCGACCTGATGCTCGAGCACCTGGACGCGGGCTTCACCCTCTGTCACCGGATGAAGCGCAAGCACCCCGGTACGCCGGTGATCCTGCTGACGGGCGTGACCGCCGAGACCGGGCTCGAGTTCGACACGGTGACCGCCGACGAACGGAGCTGGGTGAAGGCCGACGCAATGCTCGCCAAGCCGATCCGCTTCGAGCAACTACAGCGCGAGATCGAACGGTTGCTGTGACGGAGCAGGCGCTCCGTCCTACGACGGCAGGCGGCGGAATGAGCGACACCGAGACGCTGCGGATCCTGATCGTGGACGACGAGGCTGCGCTGCGCCGGGGAATGGAGCGGGTGCTGCGCGACTTCGTGGTCTCGCTGCCGGGCGATGACGCCGGGCAGGCGCGATTCGAGATCGCCCATGCAGCCTCCGCGGAAGAGGCCTTGCAGGCGATCGACCAACAGCCCCCCGACATCCTCCTCCTCGACTACAAGCTCCCGGGGCTCTCGGGCCTCGACATGCTGGAGCGCATCGCAGCCGCCGGCCGGCCGATCCTCACGGTCCTGATCAGCGCCTACGCGACGCTGGAGACGGCCGTCGCCGCCGCCAAGCGCGGCGCCTTCGACGTCCTCGCCAAGCCGGTGCGGCCCGAAGAGCTGACCGCCACCATCGAGAAGGTCGCGCGGCACCTCATCTACCAGCGACAGGCCCTCTCCCTGGCGGAGGAACGCAAGCGCGTCCGCTACCAGTTCGTCTCGATCCTCGCCCACGAACTGAAGGCCCCCCTCGGTGCCGTAGCCGGCTACCTGGACATCCTCAAGGACCGGGAGTCCGCCATCGGCTCGGGCATGTATGACCAGATCATCGAGCGCAGTCTCGCCCGCATCGACGGGATGAAGAAGCTCATCAACGACATGCTCGATCTCACGCGGATCGAGTCGGGGCAGCGCAAGCGCAAGGTCGAGGCGATCGATCTCTACGACGTCGCCGACACGTGTGTCGAGGTGGCGAAGGTCGACGCCGGCGAGCGGGGGCTGGCCGTCTCCCTGACTCCCGATCGCGGGCCGATCCCGCTGCTGGCCGACCGCAGCGAGCTCGAGATCATCTTCAACAACCTGCTCTCCAACGCAGTGAAGTACAACCGTGAGGGCGGTTCGGTGGAGGTTTCCATCGTACCCAACGGGCAGCAGATCACGATCCGCGTCGCCGACACCGGGATCGGAATGGCCCCCGAGGAGGCGGCCAGCGTCTTCAACGACTTCACCCGCGCCAAGAACGAGAAGACGCGTCACATCCCCGGCAGCGGTCTCGGGCTCTCGATCCTGAAGCGCATCGTCGCGCTCTACGACGGCGACGTCTCGGTCGAGAGCCAACCGGACATCGGCACCACCTTCACCGTGCACCTCAAGCGCAGTGTGACCCCCGAGCCGGCGCGTGCCTAGCGCCGCATCCGCGCCGCCACATCCCGGCGCACCGGTGGTACGAGGAGGGTCAACGCGCCATCCTTCGCCCGTGCGCGCGTTCGCTTGACGATTGCGCCCGTCCAGGTGTCGAGCCACTCGACGCGCCACTCCCCCTCCCGTGCGCCCCGGACCGTCAACTCCGCTCCGGTGACCGGCTCGCCCGGCGGCCGGTCCCAGAAGTACCAGAGACTCTCGGGGTTCTGCACCCAGGCGAGCACCGTTCCCCGGCCCGCGAGCCCCAGGGCTCGTAGTCGCAGCGGCTCCTCGCGGATGAAGCGGTAACCCCTCACCTGCACCCAACTGCCGTTCGAGGCCACGTTCTCGACCTGTACCTCATGCGGCCCCGGGGGCACCTCGATAGAGTAGGCCTCGTTGTACTCGCAGACCCAGATGTGGTAGGTCGGGTCGAGCACAGACGTCTTGCCCGCCACGTCCTGTGCGGGTAGGTCGATCGCTCTCGCCAGCTCGCCATCCAGCCGGATCTCGAGTGCCGCCTCCGGGCAGACCTTCCGCACCTCGACCGCAAAGGTGGAGTGGCCCGGGAAGTCGACCCGGAAGTTCGGCGCGACCCGTCGCTCGCTGCGGCCGCGTGCGAGAAGGAACTCGGGCGGGCGGACGGCGCCGTCGAGCAAGCCGTCGGGGCGCACGGGGAACTCATCGGTCGCGACATCGCCGAAGCCCCCGAGGCCGGCGATGCTGGTCGGAAGCTGCACGCTGCGGCCCTGGTCGGGCGTGCGGACCTCCAGATCCGCCGGGCCGAAGCCCTCGCGTGGCCACTCGATGCCGTTCGCGAATCGGCGGAGGGGAGGGTAGTGTCGGTACCAGCCGAAGGCGTCGATGAACTCCCAGTTCCAGTTCAGCGCGCTGCCGGCCGCTCCACCAAGGAGGCTGCCCCAGAGGCCGTTGTGCAGGTTCAGACCCAGGGGGTCGACGCCGGGCGCGGGCCCTTCGGTGCCGGGCCCGAACTCGGTCACCATCATCGGCTTGTCGTGGCGTGCGGTCAGGTCGCGCGCCCAGCGGCTGAGGGTCTCGGAGGGATCGGCGGCGTCGTAGCAGTGGATCTGCGTGTACTGCACCTCGGGGAGACGCCAGTGCGCGTCATCGCTCGTGTCGCCCCCGAAGGAGGTGGTAAACAGGCGGTCGTAAGGATCGAGCGTGTCCAGGTAGCGGCCGAGCCTCTGCAGGAACCCGGCGAGCATCGTTGAGACCCCTTCGCTACCCGCGCGGCGCGTGTAGCCCCACCCTTCGATGCCGTCCAGGATCGTGGCCCCGTCCAGCTCCGTCACCGGCTCCCAGGCCATCATGTTCGGGCTGTAGCCCCAGCGCGCCACGAGGTAGCGGATGCGCTTCCGGTAGTACTCCCACGCCTCCGGGCTGGTGTAGAGGTCATTGGGCGAAGCGCAGGGGCCGCCGCGGGCGGCGTTGTAGGGGTTGGTCGCCCACCAGCCGCTGGGGCGCAGGGCATCGTGCACGTCGAAGGAGAGCTTCAGGTAGATGCCGTTGTCTCGGGCACAGTCGAAGACCCGGTCGATCCTCGCCGCGCGCTCCAGGTCGTATTCCCCGAGCTGCTCCCACTCGAAGGACAGGTCATAGGGGCACATGATCCAGTAGGTCGCGTTCTCGCCGTGGGCCCTCATCTTGGGGAAGCAGGCGCGCACATCCGGCAGCCCCAGCGGCACATCGTGGCCGATGGGCAGAAACGGCGTGCCGTCATCGAAGACGAAGTAGTGCGGATCGTCACGGCTGATCCGCACGAAGCCGGGGTTCCGGGAGGGCGTCACCATGAACCGCAACCTCCGCGAACGAGCCCGGCCCGTCCGGTCGCGAGCGAGCAGCCGGGCCGAGTGCTCGCCCACCTCGCCGGGCGTGAAACGCACGCGCCAGCCGGGGGCGCCGGTCGGGGTGAGCCTCACCGGCGGCCAGTGCACGGGCCAGCGCCACTCGAGGCGGTTCCACCGATTCGGCTGGAGCGTCCCGTTGCGGGGCTCCCAGGTGACCATCTTCGACTTGCCCCACTCGCGGTCGACGTAGTAGCTGCGCAACGGACCGATCGGAGTGCTGCAGCGCGGGTAGACCCACAGGCTCATCCCCCGGTAGCGCGACCAGTCCGCGCCCTTCAGCCGGTACATGGCCGCCGGCCAGTGCTGCCCGCCTTCGAGGGTCGGCACGAGTCGCAGCGACCGCGCGCCGCCGTGGACCACCTCGGTGGAGAGGCCGACCGACCCGCCGTCGATCCCCTCAGCCCGCGGCGTCTCCCCGGCCTCCAGATCATCGAAGGGCGTCTCGCTCCCGTCGGGTCTCACGAGGCAGAGATCGTCGAGGAACAGCTCGACCTGCGTGCCGACCTGCCAGTCGGTGGCGTAGGTGAAGAAGGTAACGAGCTCGACCTGCTGCCGCGCGCGGGTTGCCGGAGGGTGTTCCTCATAGTCCTGACACCAGAATCCGGGCACCGTTGACCGCGCGCCGCCAGGCGCGGTGAACTCCGCCGACACGTCGACCTGGTCCGGGTCGAAGGGGTTCTCCCAGTCGCCGGTGACGTCAGCGGTCAGCTCGACACGCTCGTACCGTCCGACCTGCGGGCGGACGACCTGCACGGAACGGATGCCGGGGGCGGCCGCAGCCACGCTGCACAGAGCCAACAGGCCCAGCCCGATCGGCCTGTCTCGCATGTCGCTCCTCCAGACTCCCTCCCGGGGTCCAGCCGGGCAACCTCTCCGCACCTCCGCCACTCCGCAACTCCGCACCTCACTGCCAGAAGGCGTAGGCGGGAACGTGGCGGACCATCGCGTAGATGATCCACAAGGCGCCCGTGCCCACATCGCCCAAGATCAGCCCGTAGGCCACGATCGGCAGGGCCCTCACGGCCGAGAGACCTCCCCATCGCGCGACCATCGCCTTCAGGCTCCAGGCGATGAACATCGGGAACCACATGTGGGACATGTACCAGGTGGTCGAGAGGGCGAAGCCGGCCGGGTGGAGCGGCCACGCGATCCAGCGGCTGCGGAGCGCCATCAGCCCCCAGTAAGCGGCGAACCCGATCGCGCCCTGCCCCAAGCGGCCCCACGCCATCGGGGCATCCGCATTGAGCCACGCGGCAAGCTGTGTCCAGGTCTCCTGGGCGAACCACGTGTGGAACGGTCCGCGGTAGGTGCCCAGGCCCCGGTTGTGGGAGAGGAAGAGGGTCCAGAACCATGCCCACGCAAGGCCCAGCGCGATGAAGGGCACCGTCGCCAGAAGCAGTCGGCGGCCGTCGAGCTTCGTGCGGGAGGCGAAGTAGAGCCCCTCGAACTGGTGCGGAAGGGGGATGTTGCGCATCCCGCGGGTAAAGCCGTAGAAGAGGCTCAGCGTGGTCATGTTCTGCAGGCCCAGGACCCGCGGTCCCAGAATGGTGCTCTGCAGCCACGCCGGGCCCCAACGCTCCAGCTCATGCGTCGGCAGGCCCATCTCGGCCCGGATCCGGCCGATGATCACGGCCATCACGAAGTACTGCGTGAAGAACGCGGCCGCCACGGGCAGGCCCAACCCCGCCGACACGCCGATCCCCACGAGCACCACGAACCCCGCGAGGAAGATGCCGACAGCCGCGCCGGGGCTGAGGGGCTCGCCGGGCTCGCGCGCGTCTCGCCGCCAGGCCCGCGAGAGCAGCCCGGCAAGCTGGCGCCGTGCCGCGTAGAGCGGGAAGCCGACCAGGGCGATGTACCCGCCCGCGGCGAAGTCGTAGTGCGAGTCCCACTGCGCCTGCAAACCCAGCCACGCCGCGCCGATCTTCTCGACGCGCCAGAACAGGAAGAAGAACCAGAGGGACAGACAGAGCTCTCCGGGGAGCAGCAGGCCCAGTCCGATGATGAAGGGGTACAGGCAGGTGTAGAGCATGTAGCTCGCCGCATTCCACGGCCGGCCGAAGGCGACCAGGTACCGGCCCATGTCCAGGCGGGCGTCCCACATCGCCGTCGGGAGCGACGGCACGGCGGGCCAGTAGGTGTGCAGGCCGCCGAGGAGGTTGATGAGCACCGGAACGGCCGCCGCGCACCAGAAGACCGGGCTCCGCAGCCAGTGCACGCGGTGGCTCGCGAGCTCCATCGGCAGGTGGACGATGGGGAAGCCCATCTTCTCCTGCTCGATCCAGCGCTTGCGCAGCAGCTGGATCAGCCCGATCGGCGCCGCCCACAGGATGGTCATCAACGCCCACCACCGCGCCACCGGCCCGGCCCATACCGTCAGGTTGCGGGCCTCGAGGAGGCTCGCGCCGCCCAGCCAGATCCGGTCGAGCGCTCCGGTCTGGCTGACTGTCAGGGCCGCCGGGATCTGCTTCAGGAAGAGGCTTTCCCAGTGGTTCTCCGGCGACGCGAACCGAAACGCGCCCTGCATCGCGAGAAAGGTGCACTGCATCGAGTCGAGGCCTGCGCCGCTGGTGGCAACCGCCATGAGGACCCACAGCACGAGGAGCTCGGCAGGACTGAAGGCCGCGGCGGGGCGCCACCGGAGGAGCGCCTGGTTGATCAGCCGCACGACCACCAGCAGGAAGAGCACGTTCCAGAACAGCGCCACCAGCGTCGGGTCGTAGATGCTCCGCTCGTAGGACATGAACAGCACGAAGAACGCGTTCAGCGGCACGAGCAGCCCGGCGAGGACCAGAATCCGGCAGGTGACGCCGGCGCCCCGGGGGTCGGGCGTCCCGTCGGCGTCGGGGAGTTGGCTCGAGGGGGTCGGCCGCGGCATGGCGGGTCACTTCGCCACCTCCGCCGCCCGCGCCTGCGGGCCTCCCCCGCTACTCAAACCTCAACGCCCTGAAGTCGTGCTTCTTCAGCGGGAAGCCGACCTTGCCGCCCGCGCCGGGGACGGCTTCGCCCGTCTCGAGATCCGTCGCCGTCACCGTGGCGGGTAGTCCGAGCGCCTGTAGGTCCAGCTCGAGCGCGCAGTCGCCCCCCTCGCCGTAGTCCGTGACGATGACGATGGCCTGCGGCCCGTTGGCCAGCACGATGCCCTTCGCGTCGACACCGCTGATCTTCAGCGGGAAGCCCTCGTCCCAGTAGTTGTAGACGCGGCAGTCCGGGCTGCCATAGCCGAAGTCGAACAGCTTCTGGTAGAGCGCGTAGTGCCAATCCGGCTGCCAGTCCCACACGCGGATCTCGTGCACGAGGCTCACGCCAAGGCGCGTCCTCATGCACCAGGCCCAGGCGGGGTCGTTGCTGTCGTAGAAGCCGCCCGCCAGAATCAGCGGCACGTTCCCGCACTGCCGCCCGAGGCTCTCCGCCACGGTCAGCTCGGGCGTGAAGCGATCCTGGAAGTCGCGCTTCCCGTACTGCCACTCCCAGTCGAGGTTCACGTTCGCGAAGGACAGGATTGGCACGATGTTCGTGTTCGTCATGTGCGCCACGTTGGAGAACACCGGGCGACCCTCCTCATGGAAGAGCAGCGCCGTCCGCTTGATCAGCTCCCGCATCGCCCAGAGCCCCATCCCGGGGTGCGTCCGACCGCGCTCATCGACCCACGCCCCGCCCGCCACCGTGTCGAAGTTCGCCGCCATGAAGATGTTGTCCCAGTAGATCCCGTCAAAGCACGTCATCATCTCCCGGTAATGCCACATCGCCGCGTCCTGGAAGCTGCGCACCGGGCAGATGTCGTAGGCCAGACCGCCGGACTTCGCCCGCTCGTGGTAGGGGAAATGCACCCACTCATCCTGGAAGGTGGGCCACTCCGCCATCTCGTAGCCCATGCCTCGCGGGTTCGTGTAGGGCGTCCAGAGCCACCCCTGATCCCGGGGCGTGCCGGCTGCCGAGCGCATCCCCGCGCTGATGTGGTTGTTGTAGAACGTCCACTGGTCCGTCCCGGGCTCGA
>VGFB01000110.1 GCA_016869015.1 Armatimonadota bacterium | reverse complement strand
GGGCCGTCTTCTCGAAATCGTCGTTCACCAGTTGCGGCTCGGGCGCGGCCGCCTTCCCGAAGTCAACCGGCTCGCGCTTGATGCGCTTCGGGAGGTCGGTCCATTCCTTGGGCCCGGTCAGCCCGGCCGTGCTGATGTCGATGGGCACGAAGCCGATCTGGCCCACCGGCGAGCCGGGCTTCAGCGTGAAGTCGCCCTTCTGGGGGTCCACGAACTGCGGGTCCTCGACGAGGGAGTGCTCGTCAAAGCCCAGGCCGCGCCAGTCCTCCAGCGAGAGGTCGCTCAGGAACTCGAGGTCCTCCCCCGAGGCGTTCCAGAAGCAGTTGTTGTCCGAGGTCCAGTTGCGGTTCTCGCCGCCCGCCGACCATGCGCGGCCGGAGTCGAAGTACACGATGTTCCGCTCGAAGCTGAACGCCGTGTGCGTCTCGTTACGCCCGCGCACGACCTGGCTGTCGCGCCCGTACGCGAGGATGTTGTTGCGGACCGTGTTGTCCTTGCCGTAGTGCAGCGTGAACCCGCCGCTGATCGTGTGGTACACCACGTTGTTCTCGATGAGGATCTGCGAGCTGCCCTCGTCCGGGTAGATGCCTCCGGCCCCGTAGCCTTTCTCGTAGCACCACACATCGTGAATGAGGTTGTGGTTGAGGGTGGTGCCGGGGGAGGTGCCGAGGGTGTAGATGGCGCCCATGTCGCTGAGGATTCCGCGCCCGATGTGGTGCAGGTGGTTGTACTCGATGCGGTTGTCGTGGGCGTTGGTGGGGCCGTAGCCCCACGTCCATCCGCACGAGATCGCGGTGTAGTACGTGTCGCAGATCTCGTTGTGAGCGATGAGGTTCTCGCTGCTCTGCCCGACCCACACGCCGATGGCTCCGGGGTAGACATGCCCGATGTCGTGGATGAAGTTGTTCGAGACCTCGTTGCCGCGCGGGTCCATCGCCTCCGAGGGCGCGATGCCGCCCTCGCCGATGCGGACGCCTCCCGCGCCGATGTCGGTGATCTCGTTCTGCACGATCCGATTGCCCTTGCAGCCCCAGCGGAACCAGATCGCGTAGTTCCCGACATGGGCGATCGTGCAGCGCTCGACCGCGCACTTCCGCGCGCCGACGGCCTGAATCACCGCCGGCACGGTTACGGCGGCCTGCCAGTCGCAGTGCCCTTCCGGCTCCAGCTCGTGGTCGGCGTAGGCGAACCGCAGGCCCTCGAACCGCACGTGCTCTACCCACAGACCCGCCTCGGGCTCGCCGTTCATCAGGACCAGTTGCGTGAGTCTCGGCGCGACCACCGTCGCCTTGGCCATGTCTTCCCCGGGCAGCGGCTTGTACAGCAGCGTGTCTGTCGCGCGATCCAGGTACCACTCGCCGGGGGCGTCGAGAGCCTCGCGCGCGTTCTGGAGGAAATAGCGCTGGTCGGCCCAGAAGGGCCACTTCATCTCGCCGGTCAGCACAATCGTCTCATGCTCCCGGTCCGCGGCGGAGATCGGGAACATGCCCGATTCCCAGTGGAACAGGATCACCGCCTCCGCGCCGTCCAGCCCCGCGGCTCCCAGGTCCTCCGCCTGGTAGCGGAAGGCCTGCTTCTCCGCGTTGATCGCCTGCCCGGTGCGCGGGTCGGTCGCCACGCCGTTCGGCCCGGCCATGCGGAAGTAGCCCGTGTTCGGACTGCGCGCAAGCGTCCGGCGCTGCCCGTTCACAAACAGCTGCCGCAGCGGCCGCTCTCCGCCAGGTAACGACGCCCTCCAGATGCCCTCCTCGCCCTTCACCCAACCCTTCACCTCAAGACCACCCGAGATGAGCGGCCTTTCCGCGGGATAGGCCGCGTAAGTGATGGGGCAGGCCTCGCTTCCCGAGTCCTGAGGCTCGAGGAGGAGCGGCGCCTCCAGGTTGTGCACGCCCCTCCGCAGCAACACGCGAATCGGCTCAGCCGGCGGGCCGCCGCCCTTCAGGGCCCGAACGAGGTCCCGTGCGACCTCCAGCGACCGCACCGGGCCATCCGTCCTCGCCGCGTTGGCCTCCGGCAGCGTACCCGACCATGCATCGTTCCCGTCGGGAGAGACGTAGAGGGTGATATCCGCAAAGCCCGAATGGCTCGCTAGGAAGAGCGCGCACGCCGCCAGCACGCACGGTCGCATCGGGGGACCTCCTGGCAGTGGTGGGGAGCCGATTGGCCTTCCTCCCGCAGGCGCGGCAGTCCTTCGCGGCCAGTTTGTTGCAGGGCGGCGTACCGGAAGGCCGAAATGAACCGGATGAGCGAGCGCGTTCGCTCATTGCGCGTGCAGGGAGTGAGTTCATGTCCAGCCCGCCCCCGCCTCCACCATTGTCGCCCCTGTCCGGGTATGTGCCGCCGGCCCCGCCGAGGTCGGCGGTAGATGCCTTGATGCCTGCCTGGGAGCACACGAAGCAGGTGCTCTTCAGCCCCTTCCGGGCGCGCAAGTGGCTGAAGCTGGGGCTGATCGCCTTGCTCGCCGGCGTCGTGGGCGGTGGGGGTGGAGGCGGCGGCACCGGCGGCGGGCCGGGCGGAGGAGGAGGGAGTGGTTCGGGTAGCGGCCCGGACCCGGCGGCCCTGTGGGCGCAGATCGTGGACGGGTACCACGCCCATACGGCGGAGGTTCTGGCCGGAGCGGCGGCCGTTGGGCTGCTGATCGTCGGCTTCTCGCTGGTGATGCTGTACGTGAGCAGCGTCTTCCGCTTCATCTTTCTGGAGTCGGTGATTACGAACGAGACCCGTATCCGCGAGTCGTGGCATCGCAACCGGGCGGAGGGGTTGTCCTTCTTCTGGTGGCGGCTGGGCTTCGGCACGCTGGCGTTCCTGATTGTGGCGCTGCTGGTCGGCCTGCCGGTGACGTTGATGGTGCTGTCGCTCACCGGGTCCTCGGGGAGCCCGACCGGCGTCGGCGCGGTGCTCGGGATCGTCGGCGTGGCGCTGATCGGGATCTTCTTGCTGGTGGTGGTGGCGCTTGTCCTGGGCCTGATCAGCGCGTTGACGCGCGACTTCGTGTTGCCGCTGATGTACCTGCGGCGGATACGGGTTCTGGAAGCTTGGCGTCAGTGCTGGGGGATCGTGACGGCCAACAAGGGGGGGTTCGTGGTCTACTTCCTGATGAAGGCGGTGGCGGCGTTCGTCTCAGGAATCGCGGGGATGCTGCTCGCGCTGGGAGCACTGCTGGTGGCATGCCTCCCGCTCGCGCTCTTGGGCGGAATCGGCTACTTTGTCGTGGTGGCGGCCGGGATCGACTCCTGGAGCTGGTGGTACCTGTGCGGGATCGTCCCGGTCGGGGTCGTGCTGCTGATGGCGCTCGCGTACTGGGTGACCTGCTGGGTGCTGCCCGTTCCGGTCTACTTCCAGTCCTACGCGCTGAAGTACCTCGGCTACGTGGAGCCCTCCGCGGCGGCGATCTGAGCTGCAACTTCAGGAGCTCCTTCATGCGCCGCTCACTCATCCTCTCGGCGCGGTGGGCGAGCAGGTCGGCGGCGACGATCTGAGCGGGCCGTGAGGGGCAGGTGGAGTGGTAAGCGGGGGCGAAGGGCGAGCCGAGCCTTGGAGGAGCGCGATGAAGACTCTGGACGAGTTGGTGCAGGAGCTGTCGCCGGAGCAGCAGCAGGAGGTACGGGATTTCGCGCAGTTCTTGCTGGAGAAGGGCGCCCGCCACCAGCGGCGTCGCCTTGGCCTGTCCTGGGCCGGCGGTCTGCGGCAGCATCGGGATCAGTACACGTCTCTGGAACTGCAGAAGACGGCCCTCGAGTCGCGGGGGGACTGATGTTCCTGATCGACACCAACGTCTGGCTGGAGTCGCCGTTGGCGCAGGAGAGGGCAGACGAGGTGGACTGCTTTCTGGCAGGCGCGGACACCGAAACGCTGGCGACTACGGATTTCGCCCTTCACTCAATCGGCCTCATCCTCACCCGTCTGGGGCGCGCGGACTTGCTGAGCCGGTTCGTAACAGACATCGCTCGCGAGCCGGGCATCCGCGTGCTGACGGTTCCCCCGCTGGAGCTCCCCAAAGTACCTGACCTGAGCACCCAGTTCGGCCTCGACTTCGATGACGCCTACCAGTACCTCGCGGCCCAGGTCCACGGCTGCACGCTGATCAGCTTCGACGCGCACTTCGACCGTACCGACCTCCGGCGTAAGACACCCGCAGACGCGGCGACGATCTGAAGATGAGGTGGGAGCCCGCGCCTCGCGGAACTGATGCGCGAGCGTGGCGTTCGGAGTGCAGCCTCATGCCGTCCCTCGTCATCCATTCCGGTCGCGTCGTGACTCCGCACGGTGTGCTGGACGGCGGGTACGTGCTCGTTCAGGGCGCCCGGATTGCGCAGGTCGGCGTCGGCTCTGCCCCGCCCGCGGAGCGCGAGATCGACGCCTCCGGCATGTGGGTCCTGCCGGGCTTCATCGACCTGCACTGCCACGGCGGCGGCGGCGGCAGCTTCCAGGAAGCGGATGCGGACGCGATTCGGGTCGCCTTGGCGGCTCATCTGCGCGGCGGAACGACGGCCATCGTGCCGACGATCGCAGCCTGCGGGCAGGAAGAGCGCCATCGGTGCCTGCGGGCGCTGCGGGCGGCGGCGGACGGCATCGCGGCTGGAGCGGTCGCGGCTGAAGCCGCTCCTACAGTGCTGGGGGCATATCTCGAGGGCCCGTATTTCGCGGCGGAGGAGCGAGGCGCACAGCCGCGGGGCCTGACCGGGCCGCCCGATCCCGCAGACTACGAGCCGACCCTCGAGGAGTTCGGGCACTTCGTCAAGGTCTGGGCGCTGGCCCCGGAACTGCCGGGCGCCCTCCAGTTTGTCCGCCGACTGAAGGGCGCCGGCGTCATCGCTGCGCTGGGGCACTCCAGTGCGAGTGAAGGCCACGTGGAGGCTGCGGTAGGGGCGGGGGCGACGCTGGTGAACCACGTGTATTGCGCTCAGAGCACGTTTCACCGCGTGGAGGGCAGCGAGAAGCGCCTCGGAATCGCCGAGATGGGTTTGCTGTTGGACGGGCTGACGGTCGAGGCGATTGCCGACGGGAAGCACCTGACGCCGAACCTGCTGCGACTGGTTCTCAAGTGCAAGCGGCCGAGCGAGGTCTGCCTGGTTACCGACGCCATGCCTGCGGCCGGCATGCCGCCGGGGCCATACGGGTTCCTGGGGGAGACGGTCTGGGTCACGGAGGAGGTCGCGTACCGCGCGGATCGGCGGCGGTATGCGGGGAGCGTGCTGACGATGGCCACGGCCGTCGGCAATCTGGCGCGGCAAGGAGTCGCGATGACGGCGGTCGCGGAGATGGCGGCGCTGACGCCGGCGAGGCTGCTGGGAATCGACAGGAGGAAGGGCAGCCTCGAGGTTGGGAAAGACGCGGATGTCGTGACGATGAGCGAGGAGCTGGAGGCGCGAGGCGTCTTGGCCGGAGGCGCAACGGCCAACGGCTGAACCACGAAGACCGCGAAGAGTTCACGAAGATACACGAAGAGCGGTCTGAGGAGGCACGGTAGATGGCGTTCTACGAGGACATCGGCGAGACGGGGTCGGGGCTCATCAAGCGAGGGGTGAGTGATCGGCAGCATCTGCTGCGATGCGAGACGGAGGACTTCCTGCGGGCGCTGTCGCTGGACTACGAGCCGCGACGGGAGCGGTTCTGGAGCCGGGACTACTCGAGCCCGGAGGCCTACGAGGCGTCGGTGGCGGCGAACCGGGAGGCCTGGCGGCAGGCCGTCGGCGTGTTCGACCTGGCGCTGCAGCCGCTGGCGGCGTCGCGGGAGCCGTTCCTGGAGACGGACGCCATTCACGCGGAGTGGATCACGCTGCCGGTGGCGGAGGGGCTGACCGCACGGGCCGTGCTGGCGACGCCGAAGCCGGGGGAGGGACCGTTCCCGGTGGTGATCTGCCAGCACGGCATCGGAAGCTCGCCGGAGCGGGTGTTCGGCTTCGACGATGACAGCGAGATCTACCACGCCTACGGACAGCGGATCGTCGAGGCGGGCTTTGCGGTGCTGGCGCCGATGCACATCACCGAGGGGCCGCCGCGGGCGCGGTACCACCGACTGTGCCTGATGCTGGGCCAGACGCTGTGGGGCCTGGAGATTCAGAAGCTCAGCCGGCTGATCGACTACCTGGAGACCGTCGAGGCGGTCGATGCTTCGCGCATCGGGATGTACGGCATCAGCCTCGGCGGCGCGTACACGTCGTTCACGCTGCCGCTGGAGCGGCGGATCGGCGTCGGGGTCAACTGCGCGTGGTTCAACGACCGGCTGCGGAAGATGGTGGTTGACGACCCGCGCTACAGCTGCTTCCTGTCCGTGAACGAGGAGCACATCTTCATCCCCGGCTGGCTGACCCGGTTCTGCGACAGCGACCTCGCGTCGCTCATCTGCCCCCGCCCGTACATGGTGCAGACCGGCAAGTGCGACGGCATCGCGTGGTGGCCGTGGGTGGTGGAGGAGTTCGAGCGGACGCGGGCTCACTACGAGCGCCTGGGGGTCGGTGAGCGGTGTGAGATGGACCTGCACGAGGGCGGGCACGAGATCCGCGTGGAGGGCGCGCTGCCGTTCCTGAAGCGGTGGTTGATGCGATAGAGTCACGGTCACGAAAGGGGAAGACTCGAAGAGGGGAAGAACGGCGGAAGACGGCGAGGCGAGGGGACGGTAATGGCCCCGCGCTCAGGGGGTGGCGCGCACGTCGGCGTAGAGGGGGACCTCAATGCGTTCTTCGCCGGGGAGGTCGGTGGTGAGAACGAGGGTTGTGTCGATGACGCCCGGCTCGGCGCGGTTCACCGCGACTCGCACGAGCCAGCGGTCCGGCGCGGCCTGTTCGAGGGCGGCACTGACACCAGCGGCTTCGCACGTCGCGGCGGTGACGCGGAAGGCGCGGCCGTCGAAGGAGCGAAGGGTCAGCGTGCGCCCGGCGGTCTCGCCGGGCTGCACGAAGCCGAAGAACAGCTTCGGGGGCAGGCGACGGATCTGCGGCTGGACGTCGATTGCCACCGGCACGGTGATCAGTGGCCGCGCGGCGTGGGTCGTCTCGATCCGCAACTCATCCTCCGTTGAGCCTGCCGGGAGGTCCGGCCCCGCGGTCAGCGTCACGTCCCATGCCTTCTGCCCCTCCCAGGGGGCCGGCACGGGCGCTGTCTCGACGGCGAAGCACGAGTCCCGAGACGACACGCCGATGATCGCGGCTGTCTCCGGCCCCAGCAGCCGCAGCGTCCGCGTCGGTGCCTCGCCCCGCACCCCGGCGATGTACACGCGGTCGGGCAGGATGATCAGATCGTGGGGCACGTCGCCGTGAAGCGTGAAGTAGACCACCGGGTTCGCCGGGTCGTCGGTGTGCAGCGTGATCGTCTCGCTGAACGGCCCCGAAACGCGCACCGTCTTGGTCACGGTCACGGTCGTCTCTTCGCCCGGCGCCAGGACCGTCTGACCGACGGTCACCTGCGGCGCGTCTCATCCGGGGCAGTCGTCGAGCCGCAGATGGAGATCTCCCTCGCCCGCATTCCGGAGTGAGAACGCGTGCTCGACCACCTGCCCCACTCCCGTGATCCCCGCTTCGTGGTGGAAGGCCCGGACAGCCGCTTGCGGTACGCCTGCCGCGCGCACAGGCTGCACCAGCAGGGCACGGCCCGAGTAGCGACGTTCGACGGTGGAACGAGAGATGGAACTGACGTGCGTCCCCTCCATGACCTGGGCCCAGGACGCGTCGAGGCGCACCAGGACGGAGAAATGCACGGGCGCGAGCAGATGCAGGACCTTGGGGCCCGGCGCCGCTGCGACCTGATCGAGGGCGCCTTCGACCCCGATCAGCTCCAGCCCGATGGCCCGAGCTGCCTCCTGCAGCTGTAGCATGTCGACCGCAGGCCCCGGCAGCATCGCGAGCAACTGCGCTGACTGTGCTTCAGTGGGGACGACATCCATCGCGCGAGCAAGCGCAAGAAGGGCGGCTGCGCCGCAGTTGTCCGGGTCGGGGCTCGTGGCGCGTCCCTGGGTGGGGCCGAGGCTTGCCACGGCCCACGCCGCCAACACGACCGCAGCTCTGTGCAATGCCGACACCTCCCGCCCGCAGCCCCTGCGCCCCCTCACCGAGCGTTGGAGTTCGCCTACTGGAAGGCCTCTGCCGCTGGGGTCTCCCGCAGCACCTCGCCCAGTGGGTCGGGCTCCTCGAAGCGAAGCTGGGCCAGAAGACCCTCGACGTCTCGGGTGGGGTCGGGCTCAACGTGCCCGGTACGTTGATCACCGACCTGGGTGTCGAAGGGGAGGATGGGCCGCCACGACTCGGGCGCCGGCTGCTCGCCCAAGCGCATAGCCTGTGCGAGGATTGTCTGTGAGTAGTTCCAGCCCCGTGGGCCATCCTCGGGATAGTCGAAGGCGTCGCGTTGCCAACGGTGCGGCATCCAGAGCCCGGTGGCAGGGTCGGGCGCCCAGTCGAAGGCGCTGCTCACCGTGTACGACGTTGCCATTCCGTCAGCGCCCGTCTCCGCGTGCTCGAAGCGCAGGGCGCCATAGTCGCGGTCCGGCGCCACCCAGATGCGGAAGTGGCCCTTCGGGTCGGGGTGATTGCCGGAGGCTGAGAGCACTACACAGTCCACACCGTCGAGCGTGGTAGTCCCCGCATGTCGTGCGGGCAGATCAGCCCGGAACCGTTCGGGGATGTAGGGGGGAAGCGTGGTGAGTAGGGCCATCTCGATGAGGCTGCAGCCATCGGCGCCCTCAACGAGGCCCGGTTGGAGCGGGACGCGCTGC
>VGFB01000109.1 GCA_016869015.1 Armatimonadota bacterium | reverse complement strand
TGCCAGAAAGCGATGAAGTTGTCCCAGTAGGCCGCCTGCGAGGCCCGGTCCCCTGCCAGCGGATCGACCCACTCCCTGCCGATCAACTCCGTGAGCACGGGCTTCATGATGACCGGGTCGACGATGTACTCCACCAGCGGCGGGCGATCCGGAACCACCTCGCCCCGCATCGCGCGCACGAACGCGTCGGCATCGGGTCGCGGGTCGCAAAGGGGAAGATGAGGGAACTGCATCGGTGGCTTCTCCGGAGTCGTTCAAGATCGGCGAGGCCCCCCAGTTCCGCCCTGATGCTCGGGCCTCCTCCCGCTCAGCGCCGGTCCAGATACCCGGCCTTGACCACGCGGACGTTACGAACCGCCGCCTCCCCGCCGAGGGCCACGAACTCCAGGTTGCAGGCGCGCGCCGCCGTCTCCGGGGGGAAGGCCAGGAGGAACGTCACCTCGACCCACTGGGGCCAACTGACCTTGTTCGCGGGGACCGGCGCATAGGTCTGCAGCCACTCGCCGTTTGGCCCGAACTCGGCGGAGCGCACCTCAATGGTCGCCAGGTCGTCGCAGCGGACCTCGGCGCGCACCGCGTACACGGTGTCCCCTCCGGCCGGCAGCGTCGATCGGCTCTTCACGCCTGTCCCCGCATGAAGCACCAGGGCGCCGGCCTTCCCTTCCGCCGGCGTGCCGTCGAACTTGGCCCATCCCTCGGGGGTCGCGCAGGAGTCCTCAAACGCCACTTCGAGGTGGGCCTCGCCGGTGATCGTGACCGACGCGTCGTCGGCGTAGCACATCCCGCCGGTTGCCACGAACTCCACGTCGACGGCGCCGACCCCCGGGTCGATGGCGGCGATGTTCGTCGCGACGCGCGTCCAGTCCGTCGCCGCGGACCGGCCGATGTCGTGGTAGCTGCCCAGCCAGCGGCCATCGCGACCAAAGAGCGCCGACGTCACTCGGACCGACGCCCCCGGCGAGCAGCGCACCCAGGCCCCCACCTCGTACTCCCGCCCGAACGCCAGCCCCACGCGCGCGGTGGACTTCACGCCGCCGGAGGGCGTGACAACGAGGCAACGAGTCCCCACATGGGGGCTGTCGGCCGCGAACTCGGCGGGCTCGTGGCCGAAGCCGACCCAGCCGACCTCCTCCTCCATGTCGCCCCAGGGCAGGAGGTTGCCTGTCGCCGCCGTTGCCGACAGGTGCAGCGGATCGTCCGGGATAGCATCGAAGACCCAGCCCTCGCGCGCCTCCGCGGGCGGGGCAACACTCCCCGGCCAGTCGCCCGGCCGGCCGAAGGCCTGTCGGATCGCATCCAACGCGCCGAAGCCGTGCTCCTCGGTGGGTTCGAGGTACGAGCCTTCGCCGAACTCGTTCCAGCACTCGGCGATCACCATGTTCAGCCGCGGGTCCACGTACCGCTTCGCGCGTTCGCACATCTCCAGGAACTTGCCGGCCGTCGGCTCGGTGCGCACGAAGGCGTGGGGACCATACCACGGGCGGCTGTCCCAGCCGGGGGAGACGGGCACGAGGTACGGCAGCGTGCCGTCGGTGGTCACCTGCCGCCACATCTGCTCGTAGACCTCAACCATGTCGGCATAGGTCGCGCGCAGCGGCGAGCCGTCGTTGGGCAGCCGGTGGCCCGCGTAGTTGTAGGCGGTGCAGGCCGAGAAGCCCATCTCTCGCAGCTGCTCCAGGTTCTCGGACTGCTTCCCCACGAGGAAGAAGGTCGTGCCCTCCGGCAGCCCGGCGGCGCGGCTCATCTCGGGCAGGAGGTCCCTGAAGCCGTCGCCGAAGCTCTGCCACAGACGCTCCGGAACGGAGACGAACAGCGCGGGGCGGCCCTCGATCCTCAGGTAGTTGGGCTGATGCACGTACCGCTCGCCCAGCACCTTGCCGAGCCGCAGCAGCTCTTCACGCGTATAGGGCGGCTCGTCGGCGCCCTCCTCGTTGCACCAGAAGATCGCGAACTGCATGAGGTCGCGGTACTGCGCACGCAGGAAGCCCTCGTCGAGCGCGGTGTTGTGCTCGCCCACCCGGCCGGTGTGGTGGTCGTAGTACCAGTCGAAGGCAAAGAAGGAGATTCCGTGCTCGACGGCCCACTTGATGTGCCAGTCGGCGACGTGCGGAGCGCCGTCGCGGTAGTAGCCCAGCAGCGGTCGCGGGTGGCCGTAGGACTTCATGGGCGCCCAGCGCGCGGCGTTGAAGTGACCGGGGAAGTAGTAGCACCCGACCGTGGTGTCCGTCGGCACGGGACGCGGGGCGGAGACGTCGGCGTGCGTCAGCATGGCCATCCCGAGAACCGGCATGAGGGCGCCCATCGGCAGTCCTCCCCGCGGGGGTGTGCAGCGGTTCGCTGCCCACGTCCCGCGTCCCTACTCGCCCCGGGGAACTCGGACCGCATCGGGGGCAGTTACCCGTAGAGGGAGCCCGCCCCAAGGCCCGAGACCCAAGACCCAACGTGGAGGTGTGTCCCATGGCACTCATCGGCAGGCGCGTCGCGATTCTGGTGGAGAACTTCTACGAAGACCTGGAGCTGTGGTATCCGTACTACCGACTGCAGGAGGCGGGGGCCCAGGTGACCTTGCTCGGCACCGGCAAGCCGCAGTACACGAGCAAGCACGGCTATCCTGCCGAGGAGGACCTGTTGGTGGACGACGCGGAGCCGCGCGACTACCACGCGGTCATCGTGCCAGGCGGGTACTCGCCGGATCACATGCGCCGGCATCCGCCGATGATCGAGTTCGTGCGGAAGGCCTACGACCACGGGGCGATCATCGCGTTCATCTGTCACGGCGGCTGGGTGCCGATCTCGGCGGGGATCCTGAACGGGCGCAAGGCCACGTCCTTCTTCGCGATCAAGGACGACCTGGTGAACGCGGGCTGCGAGTGGCTCGACGCGGAGGTCGTGCGTGACGGCCAACTGATCAGCAGCCGCACCCCCAAGGACCTTCCGGCCTTCATGAGGGCGATCCTCGAGGCGCTCGGTGAGGGGTAGCCTGGCTCACGTCGGCGGCCCGAGGTGGTGCCCCCACACGGGCGCGAGGTCCGCTCCCGCCGCGAGGAGCGCTGTCAGTTCGCTCTGGGTGAGTGGAGCGAAGCGCCTTACTGCGTCGAGGGCGGCTTGCAGCTCGCCGACGTTGCAGAGGCCCATGGTCGCGGTCGCGATGCCCTCCAGGCTGAGCGCGTAGCGGACGGCCGACTCGTAGCGCTCTGGCGCGCCGAGACGGGCGTGGCCGACGTTCATGTAGTTCCAGCCCTCGACCCCGCCGAGCACCTTCATGCAGACGATCCCGCAGTCGTGTTCGCGGGCGACCGGCACGACCTGCTGCTCGAAGTTGTAGAGGTGACGGTCCACGAAGTTCATCGCGACCATCACCACGTCCACCTCGCCCGTGCGAATGACCGGGGCGAACTTCGGCGGACGGTTGTGGCCGGAGATCCCCAGGAAGCGCACGTGACCCGCGTCGCGGGCCTGGCGGAGCGCGGTGAACGCCCCGTCGAGGCCGAGCATGTGGCTGAGATCGAAGTCCCCGACGTTATGGATGAAGGCCACGTCGATCGTGTCTACCTGCATTTCGCGGCGACTGCGCTCGATCTGCGCCAGGGCGCCCTCCCGCGTGTGCTCCTCCACTTTGGTGGTTACGAAGGCATCAGTTCGACGGCGAGCCATGATCGGGCCGAGGGTCGGCTGCATCAGCTCGTAGTTGGGCGCGGTGTCGACGAGGTTGATCCCCGCGTCGAGGGCCGCCTCGACGACCTCTTGCACGATCGCGGGGTCCACTCGGCCGTCGCCGGGCGCCCCGAGGCCAATCGAGAGGATGGAGACCTCGAGCCCGGTCCGGCCCAGCGTGCGACGCGGCAGCCGCGGCGGCGCGTCTTGGGACGGAATCGGGCCCCCCAGGAGCAGCCCGCCGGCGGCGCCGGCCACGGTGTACAGGAACTCACGTCGAGAGGGGCTCACGGGGTGCCGTTCTCCTCTTTCCTCATGCGGACCGTCTGGTACATGCGGGCTGCAAGGGACGCCACATAGCCGTTGGGGTCCTCGGCCATGAGCTGCATGTACGTCTCGCGGGCCTTGTCGGGCTCGCGGAGCTGCATCCAGCAGTCGGCGGCGTACTTGCGCGCGAGGGTCGCGTAGGTCGAGTCGGGGTAGTCCCGCGCCAGCTGCACGAACGTGTCCATCGCCTGTTGGTAGTCGATCACCGCGGAGGTCTGCATCAGCAACTGGCCGCTCTGGTACAAACAGTCGTCGGCGTACGTGCTGGTGGGGTAGGTGCTCACGATGCGGCGGTACATCTCCAGCGCGCGTTGCGGATCGCTCACGTTGGAGGCCAGCCAGCTTGCCGCGCGGTACAGCTGGCTCGGCGTGTCCGGGTGCTCGGGCCAGCGCTCGGCAAACGCCTCGGCGGCCGCCACCGCCTGCGCGTAGTCCTGGGCCTTGGCCCAGGCGTTCCCGGCCACCTGCAGGGCGACCGGGCCGTAGTAGGTGTCGGCGTACTCCTGACCGACGGCTTCGAGCGCCGCGATTCCCGGCTTCGGGTCGTCGGCCTTGATCAGCGCCGAGGCCTCCTGGTAGGCCTTCGCGGCGGCACGGTGCCGCTCGCGCTGCGCCGGGTCTGCCTGCGCCTGCAGAGCCTCCGCGGACAGCGGGTACTGCGTCAGGATCTCCTGGATGAGGACGTCGGCGCCGGCCTGGTCGCCCTGGGCCTTCAGCAGCGCGGCGGCTTCGCGCCGCGCCTGGGCGCCTTCGTCCCGCGGGCCGGCGGCGTCGATGACCTGCCGCAGCAGCGCCAGCGCCCGGCTCGAGTCCTTCAGGGCCTCGGCACACGTCTTCGCGGCGCGGAGCAGGGCGTACACCGTGTACGGGTCTCCGGGGCAGCGCGCGCCGGCCTCTTCCGCGAGGGCCACTGCCTGCTCCGCCTGGCCTGCATCCGCCAGGCCCTTGGCCGCGCGGTACAGCGCCAGGCCGCAACCATCGTCACGTGGGAACCCCGACACGAGCCGTTGCGCGGCGTCGGCCGCCTTCGCCGGGTCCTTGAGCCCCTCGCCGTAGACCTCGACGAGCCGGCCCAGCGCGTTGGCCGAGCACCATAGCTGGGGGTAGGCCGCGATGAGCCTCTCATACGCCTCCGCCGCCGCCGGCCAAGCCTGGGCCTTCTCGGCCTCGCTGCCGGCGCTGTAGAGCGTCGAGCCGGCCGATCCCAGGAGTCGAAGGCGGACCGCCAGACCGTCGGCGGACGCGGCGCCCGCATGGTAGACCTGTAGCGCCTCGTCCGGCCGCCCCTCGTGGGTCAGCAGGTCCGCGAGGGCCTCGTAGTTGTAGCCGTTCTTCGGGTGGCGCTCGATGGCCCCGCGCAGGGCCTCCAGGAGCCGTGGTCGCAGGCCAACGACCACGTCGTCGGGGGCATAGTCGAACTGCTTCTCGTAGAGCCGGTCGATCTCCATGTAGACCCGGCGAATCGCGTCCTGATCGAGGGCCTCGCCGTAGGTGCTCACGGCGTCGAAGGCCTGACCCATCGTCGCGAGGCACTCGTCGAACCGGTGCTGCAACGCGTACTCGTGGGCGAGGTCGGTGATGGACATCACGTCTTCAGGATGGGCGGCGACCTGGGCGACGAGGTAGTCCTCGATCCGCGCAGTCAGCGTCAGCGCGACCGCGATTGAGGGCTGCTCCGGCGAGAGCAGGACCTCCTCCGTCGCGACGTCGTACCCGGTCTTCACAGCCTGCACCGTGTGCGGGCCGAGGTCCAGTCCATCGGTCTCGAGCGGGCTCCTCCCGTGCGAGCGTCCGTCGATGGTCACCTCGGCGCCGGAGGGGATCGTGGTCACGCTGATGCGGCCCTTCTGCGCCGGCGCAAGCTCCGCGCGGACCAGCAACGGCTCCCGCAGCACCTCAACCGCCTGACGGAACACCGCGTAGCCGCGCTTCTCGACCCGCAGCAGGTGCCTCCCCTCCGCATCCAGCTCAACCGTGACCGGGGTAACGCCCACGAAGCGGTCGTCGAGGAAGACACCTCCGCCCGGCGGCGTCGATTCGACGGTGAGCGGCGCCGCGCACGGTGTGACCGCAAGCCCCAAGGCGAACAGAGCCCCCAAAGCCCTTCTCGCGCCGCCGGTGCGCCGTTCGTTCCGCAACTCCGCAGCTCCGCGACTCCGCCTCACTCATGGACCTCCAGTTCGCGGACGGACATCTGCGTGCCCGGCTGATCGGGCCCGTCGGGCTTGATCGCGCAGACGCGCACGTAACGCGCCCCGACCGGATCGAACGTCGCCTCGAAAGGCGAGCCATCATGGTTCTCTCTTGCGGCCACGGTCTGCCAGTTCGCACCGTCGGCTGACAGGCGGAGCTCGAAGTGCGTCGCATACCCGCTGCCGAAGGTAACCTTGATCCGCCGCACGTCGACGGCCTCGATCAGGTCCACCTCGTAGGTCCACGGCCACTCGCCGCCGGCAAGCGCAACCGTGTCCGGGTTCCCATCGACGCCGAGTTTCGGGAAGTGCACGCCGCCGTTGACCTGCAGCTCGTGGGAGCCGTCGAGGCTCAGCAGGCGGGCCTGCTTGCGGAACGCGAGGTTGCCCGGAGGGATGGGTGGGCGAGTCCGACCGGTGTCCAGCTCGTGCCGAACGGCCTTCAGCATCTCGACCTGCGAGCGGTCCAGGGAGCCGTCACGGAACAGCAGCACGTCGATGCTGACCACGCCGCCGCGCTGGTTCACGTCGAATGCGTACTCGGCCAGATCCCGCTTCGTGTACTGGCTTCCCGGATGGCCCCAGCCAGTGCCCAGGTACGAGAGGACATGCCACTGCTCGCCGTCGAGCCACCGCGCGGCGGGCATGTCGAAGAAGCGGTTCTGCTCGCCGCAGGTGTAGTCTTCGTGGGCCGTGTAGGACATCACGACCGCGTCCACACCCCGATTGAAGGCCACGATGCGTTTCGGGTTGCCCGCCTTCAGTGCCTGAGCGAACAGCGCGAGCTTCTCGTCGTCGTAGCCGATCCACGGGTAGCAGCCGTCCACCCAATACCCCGCGACCTTCTCGCCGTAGCGTTCCCCGTACTCCTGCGCGACGCTCGCCCACTTCGTCACGAACTCCGTCGTCACCGGTGTCCCCCAGCCGAAGGCGGGGGCGGCCTGCGGATCGGCGCGCGGACCATCGCCCGTGTAGTACAGCATCAGCGGGATCCTCCGGCGGCTGAGCGACTGGTACAGGTCCTCGATGAGGTCGCGCGTGGCGCAGGCCTCGCCGGGCTGATAGCCCGTGATGCGGTCGTAGGTCGCGTTCGGGGCGATCATCTCCCGACGGATCTGCATGATCGTGAAGATCACGTAGCCCGCGCCGACCTCGGCCATCGTGTCGGCAAAGCGCTCCGTGTCGAACGCGCGCACGCAGTCATCCCAGGCCGTCTCCTGGCCGAGACTGGCCACATGGTCCGGGTTGTTCTGCAGACCCGCGAGGTAGTGCACGAACACGCCGTAGCCCGCCTTCTGAAACCAGTCGGTGTTCGGGTTCATCGGGTCACTCCGCGCCGCACTCAGTGGCAGCAGCCCCGTCGCGGCCAGCGCGAACAGCATGGACGCCAGGCCTCGCCTACTCATCAGTCGTGAACTCCGCACTCGTGTAGCGCGCCCGTGAGGCCTCGCAGGTCGCCGCGACTTCCGCCGTCGTGAGAGCGCGCTTGTAGACCTTCAGCTCATCGAGCAAGCCGATGAACGGCTGCCAACCGCCCGTTGTGAACGACTTGCCCGCCATGTTCAGGTTCCCCGTGAACGCGGCGGGTAAGGGTCGCGAGCAGTCCGGCAGGCCGTTGAGGTAGTACGTGGTTGAGGAGTTCGCGCGGTCGACCACAATCGCCAGGTGGGTCCACGCGGCCTCCTTGAGCGTGCCGGCGGAGACGGTTGTGCCGTTCTGCTGGTTCGAATCGACGATCTCCATCTGCACGCGCCCGTCGCTCCAGATGTCCACGTTCCACCACGTGTCGGGATAGAGGCCCTTGTCCAGCAGGCGTCGGCGTTGGTGCGCCGAGTCGACGGCTAGCTGCGTCGGACAGAGCCAACACTCGACCGTGAAGTCGCCCGCGCCGAACTGCAGGAGGGGGTTGTCGGCGACCTCGGCCGAAGCGCCGCCGGCGTCGAGGTAGAGGGCGCGACCGAAGGCGCCCGTCGCCCGGGCCACGCCGCCCAGATCTCCGTCAAGACCATTGCCCGAGCTGTCCGTGAGGTCGAAGCCACGGGTCTCGTCGAACTTCCAGTAGAGGGCGAGGTTCTCGGTGTTCCGCATCGCGATGGCCGGCGAGGGCCTGTCGGGGAGGCCCTGGACCGCCGGCATCGCCATCGCATCCGCGACAGTGAGCGTGTCCGCCGGCCCCAACAGCAGGTTGTCCACGTACAGCAGCGTCCGGTCAATGCTCAGGCTGGAGATCCCGAACCATGTGAGCTGCTCGAAGGCAACGTCGGGGAAGGGGAGATCGGCAAAGACCCGCTCCGGCTCGCCGTCCGGCTTCACCGTGAGGGCGTAGATCTTGGGCGCCCGAGGGCCGGTCGCGAACTGGACGCCGATGGTGACCCAGGTGCCGTTCGGTACGAGCGCCACCTCGGTGCCGCCTGAGCCGAACTTGCCGCCGGCGGTGATGCGACCGTCGCGCGTCCCCGCGAACGTAGGCCCAACCTGCAGGAGCCCCCGCCAGTCGCGGAACTCCATGTACCAGTCGGCGGGCGCCTCGGGGGAGTTCAGGATGTCCACCGAGAAGCGGTAGCGGCCGTCCGGGT